>NZ_BJWY01000031.1 GCF_007990715.1 Nocardia seriolae NBRC 15557
GTACTAACCCGACACCAGCACAACAGCCACCACAACCATCAGCAGCAATGCCACAACGGCCAATCCCAGCACCACCAGCGCGGTCACCTGTGACGCCTCGGCCCGCTGCGAAGTCGGAACCAGCCCCGGCCGAACCTGATTCGGCACCGACTGCCCTTGCGCCGCCGGGTACCCCGGCCCGCCCGGGTAACCCGCGTAGCCCGCCTCCCCGCCCGGAACAGCCGCCTCGGCATTGCCAACCGGCGCAGCCCATCCTCCGGCGGCAGGCCCGTACATCTCGCTCGCAGCCGCCGATTCCGCACCGGTCGCCGAACTGGACTCGGGCTCACCGAGGTCCGGCACACCAACCGCCGTCGGTGCGTCCGCGCCGGTCTCGGGCACGAACGCCCCCGAATCCGGATGTCGCGACAGGTCACCCGAAGCCACCTCGGTGCCGGCGGAATCCACGGGCGCAGACGCCTTCGCCGGCTCTACCGTCCCCGTCGGCTCGCTCGTCGCAGTGGACTCGGCGGGAGCCGGTCTCGCGGCACCCATCGACCCCGCCGGATCTCCGTCCACCGATTCGGACTCGGACCCAACGGATTTCGCGCCGACACCGCTGTCCCTGCCGGCGACGCCGGTCGTCATCGGCGCCATCGGGACGGCAGCGGCTCCGGCCTCAGCGGCGGTTCCGGCCATCGGCTGTGACAGCGCTGTCACCGGCTCGGCAATGAGCTCCTCGAACCCGGGCGAACCGACCGGCCCGATCGAAGCCTGTTCCGGTGCGTCCGCTCGACCCGTTCCGGTGGGCGCACCGGGCTGCGCCATGACCTCGGTACGCTGTTCACCCGAATCATCCTGGCGGCCCGCCACAACCACGGGCTGCGGCACCACATCGGTGGGACGCTGTGCCGGGTCCTCCGGTTCCAGCGGCCGAGGGCCGGGTGCTCCAACGCTGGCCGGTGGCGGCAACCGCGGCGGAGCCCCCGCCGCGGCCTGCGGGCGGTTCGAGGGTCGGGTTCCGACCTGCTCGAGCTCCGACCCTGCCTGCCCCGGCGGGGCGAGCGGCGCCGATTGCGGTTGCGGCGCGGGGTAGTCGGCGGGTGCGGGTTCCGGAACGGGCGGACCGGGGCGGGCAGTCGGTCCGGAGTTGACGCGTTCGGTGTCCGGCGGCGACTGCGGTGGAGCCCCTGCCGCGGGCTGCGCAGGCGCGGCAAAGCCGGACGGGCCGCCGGGCTGTTGGGGGTTCTGCGACGCCGGATAACCGGGGGCAGCGATCGGATGCTGCGGGGTGGGTGCGCCGGGTTGTGGTTGGGGCGCGAGGTAATTGGGTACGGGGTAGCCGGGCGCGCCGGGTTGTGGTTGGGGCGCAGGATAATTGGGCGGCGCTGCCGGGATCGGTTGCGGCGCGGGCTGAGCCTGGGGATTCGGCGGTGCGGGATAGGCGAGCGGCTGCTGCTGCGGGGCGGCGGGATAGCCCTGGGGAGGGGCCGGATAGCCCGGGGCCGGATAGGGCTGGGCGGCCGGGTAGTTCGCCTGGGGGGCGGGGGGATTGGGGTATGCGGCTTGCTGGTGGACGGGGTGGGGGGCCTTGGGGCCGGCGAGGGCCTGGCGGGCGGCCTTGGCGAAGGCAGTGCAGGTGGGGAAGCGGTCGGCGGGGCGTTTGGCCATGGCCTTGGTGAGGACGGCGTCCATGGCCGGGGACAGGCCGGGGCGGCGCAGGCTCACGGGGGGTGGGAGGAGTTGGAGGTGGCCGCGGATGAGTTCGGCGGGGTGGGGGGAGTCGAAGGGGCCGGCGCCGATGAGGAGCCAGTAGAGGGCGCAGGCCAGGGAGTACTGGTCGGTTGTGGGGTCGAGGGGGGCGCCCGTCATCTGTTCCGGGGAGGCGTAGGCGAGGGTGGCGGTGAACATGCCCGCCTGGGTCAGGTGGGTGGAGTCCTCGCGCAGGCGGGCGATGCCGAAGTCGGTGAGGAACACGCGTTCACCGTGACCGGCCACGGCCCGGGCCAGAATGATGTTGGCGGGCTTCACGTCTCGGTGCAGCACGCCCATACCGTGCGCGTAATCCAGTGCGCTGGCGACGCCTTCGATCACCTGGACCGCGCGCTCGGGCGGCAGCGTGGCCACATTGACGCTGGCGGCGTCGACCCCGTCCACGTACTGCATCGAGATCCACAGCATGTCGTTCTCGGTGCCGCGGTCGTACACCTCGACGATATTGGGGTGGTCCAGCCGCGCGACCAGATCCGCCTCACGCTCGAAGCGGGCGCGGATCTCCCTGTCCGCGTACAGTTCCCGATTCAGCAGCTTGAGCGCCGTCAGTTTGCCCAGGCGGGGATGCCGGGCCAGATACACCGAGCCCATCCCGCCCTGGCCGAGCAGTCGTTCGATGGTGAACCCGGCGAACACGTCCCCGCTGTTCAGCACTGTCTTTCGACCCCCTTCCGGTGACGTACCAGTCCGTGAGCCTACCCGCCGAAACGCCGTCCGGGCAGGTCAGCCGGGGGTCACCAGTCCGGATTCGTAGGCCAGCACCACCGCCTGCGCGCGATCGCGCAGGTTCAGTTTGGTGAAGACCTTCGACACGTGCGTCTTCACCGTTTGTTCGGCGACGAAAAGACTTTCGGCGATCTCGGCATTGGACATGCCGCGCGCCACCAGCTCCAGCACCTCGCGCTCGCGCGGGGTGAGAACCGCCAGCTGCGGGGCGGGCGCGCGCCGGGCCCGGCGGCGCGTCACATCGGCGATGAGCCGACGGGTGACGGTGGGCGCGAGCAGGGCGTCACCGGCGGCCACCACCCGCACCGCGCGCACCAGTTCCTCGGCGGGCGCGTCCTTGAGCAGGAAGCCGCTGGCCCCGATGGTGAGCGCCTCGTACACGTAGTCGTCGATATCGAAGGTGGTGAGCATGAGCACCCGCACCGGCGACTCGAACCCGGCCGAGAGAATGGCGCGGGCCGCGTCCAGCCCGTTCATCTCCGGCATGCGCACATCCATCAGCACCACGTCCGGGCGCAGCCGTTTCGCCTCGGCCACAGCGATTTTCCCGTCCGCCGCGTCACCGACGACACTGATATCGGGCTGCGCCGCCAGCAGCGCCCCGAACCCCTGCCGCACCATCGCCTGATCGTCGGCGATCAACACGGTTATCGCCACAGTCCCACCTCACGCACGCACCCGAGTTTGCCATGTCACCGGCGTGGCGGCTCCCGCGACAGCAACTTCGCACCCCGGCCGTCGAACCACCTCGCGCCGATCGGCACTACCCCGCGGCGATCGGCACCGACGCCAGCGGCAATTCGGCGTGCACCTGGAATCCGCCGTCCGGGCGCGGCCCGGCCGTAAGCATCCCGCCGACCGCGGACGCGCGCGTCTGCATCCCGGCGATACCGCTGCCGGAGGTACCCGACTGTTCCCCGGATCGCACCGCGATCGGGCGGTCGTTGCCGACATCGAGGGTGAGCTCGGTACCGCACGCGATGCGGACCCGCACCGCCGCCCCGGGTGCGTGCCGCGACGCATTGGCCAAGGACTCCTGCACGATTCGATACAGCGCCAGCCCGGTGGTGTCCGGCACCGTCTCGAGGCTGCCGTCCACGGTCCAGGTGATCGGCACCCCGGCGCGCTGCGCGCCCTCGAGCAGGTCGGGCACGTCGGCCGCGGACGGCTGCGGGGCGTGCTCGGGCAGCTGCCCGTCGCTGCGCAGAACGCCCAGCATGCCGCGGATTTCATTGAGCGCGGCCCGCGCCCCCGTGCCGATGGACTCGAATTCCGCGCGGGCGTCCGGCGACAGCCCGCCGATCCGGTACGGCGCGGTCTGCGCCTGCACCACCACCATCGACATGTGGTGGGCCACCACATCGTGCAGATCGCGGGCGATGCGCGCCTTCTCCTCGAGGATGGCGCGGCGGGCCCGCTCCAGCTCGGTCTCCTCCTCGGACTTGAGCAGCGCCTGCCGCGAGACCGCCACCCATCGGATGAGCAGCCCGAACACCACCAGCCCGGTGATGGCCAGCGGCCAGCCGAACCCGGATTCGGCGAAGCTGTCCCCGGTCTGGGCCATGGTGGTGGCGAACAGCAGCGAGGTCGCCACCCACACCACGGCCACCATCCGGATGGGCGCGCGCACCGCCACCGCGAAGACCAGCGCGAACAGCGCCAGGATGTGCACCACCTGGAACGGGATGGTGTTGCCCGGCTGATTCGGCACCGCGAGTCCGATCAGCAGCGCGGATCCGGCCGAAACCGCCCATCCGAGTAGCGGATTCACGCGTAGTAGGAGAATCGGGAACGCGGCGAACCCCGCGATGAACGGCGCTGCCGCCGCCGGCACCCGATGCGTGACATGCAGCGTCGGCCACGCCACCGCGATGAAGACGATCGCGAGCAGCACCGTGAACATGTCGAACATCTGCCGCGCCCGCAGGACACGGGCCTGCCCAGACCTCTTTCCAGCCATGCCTTCGACGGTAGAGACTCCCCGCCGCCCGCACCTCATACCCCCGAGTGATCTCCTCCCCATACCCCGGTACGACACCGCCACTCCCCCTACCCCGTGCCGCCCATCCGAGAACCGCCCCGCGGGCTGAGGCCCAGGTCGGAACCCGATTCCTACCGTCGAGACCCATGAGAGCGCTCCCGATCTCCCGCAGGATCTCGACCCGTTCCACCCCACCCCGGTCCACCGGCCGCGCAGCCCGGCTGCCCCGCTACGGTGCGCTCACGGCAACCGCTGCGGTCATGTGCTCGGTCGGTGTGGCCTTCGCTCCGAGCGCGGGTGCGGCGAGCACGGGGCCCGGAATGCCCGAGAACGCCGCCGCTCGCATCGGAATCGTGGAATCGGTGGCCGAGCAACCGAATCCGGGCCTGATTCCCGATGACTTCGTGAACACGGCCGGATACCGGCCGGTGGTCGAGGCGGGGATGCTGGTCAACCCGCAGGGTGATTGCTCCTCCCCCGTCCCGCTGCCCGCCGAGTTCGACCTGGCCTGCAAGTCCCACGATCTCGGCTACGACCTGCTGCGCTACGCCGCCGCGCACGGCCAGCCCCTCGGGCCGTGGGCCCGCCAGAGGGTGGACGCCGTCCTCGAACAGCGCATGCACGCGGCCTGCGACGGCCGCGCGAATCCGGTGTCGCGCGCCCGCTGCCAGGTCATGGCCGACATCGCCACCACGGCCGTGGACCTGAACTCGATCCGCCAGGATTACGGCAATCCGATCCCCGAGCCGTTCTTCGAGCGCACCGGCGACGCCCCCTCCCCCGCGGCATTCACACTCTCCGGCATCGGCCTCGCCATCGGATCCGCCACCGCCGCAACCATTCTCATCCGCCGACGCGCCCGGCGGACGATGCCGACCGCGAAACCCGTTCGCGGCAACTCCGATTTCGTGGCGGTGGCGCTATGACGCGCTCGTCCCAGACCGTCGCGACACCCCGCCGCCGAGGCGGACCGGCCCGCGCCGACGACGCGGCAATACCCTCCGGCAAGGCTCGTGCCGCGGCCCGCTCCGCAATCGACGGCGACCCGACCGTCCACCACCCGGACCACGCGTCCGATACCGCGAACTTCGGCGACAGATCCGACGACCGTCGCGGGTCCGACGCGCCGGAACGTTCGGCGCGGGGACCTCGGATGTCGTTCGGGTGGGCCGCGTTCCGGGCTCCCCGGGTGGGAACGAGTGCGGCGGTGGCGGGCGGGACGGTGGTGTCGCTCGCGCCCGGGCTGCTGCCGCGCACGCCGTCGGCGCAGGCGATCGTGACCGCGCTGGTGGTGCTGATCGCCTTGGGTTCGGCCGCGATTGTTCGAATGGTGTTGCGGTGGACGATGTTCGGAATCGTTCATGTGCCGCGGGTACCGGCCGCAGTCGTGGCGATGGCGCTGATCGGCGCCTCGATGGGCTGTGCCGAGCACTGGCAGAACGAGCTGCGGGCCGCCATGGGAGTCGGTGGGATAGGTCCCTGGTATTGGGCGCAGTGGCTGGCGTGGACGGTTCCGCTGGTCCTGATCGTGGTGACCTTCGCACGCTGGGTGCGCTGGGTGACAAGACGATTGGGCCGGACGCGGAGTATCGCGGCCGGGGTGGCGCTGCTGGTGGCCGGGCAGCTGGTCCTCGTGCCGACGGTGATCGAGTGGCGGCAGACGGCCTATGCGGCGGCGAACTCGTATGTGGATCCCGCTCTGGTACAACCGGATTCGCCGACTCGCTCGGGCAGTCCGGTGTCGATGGCGAGCTGGCCGTCGCTGGGGGCGCAGGGCCGCCGGTTCGTGGCCGGGACACCGGCGCGCACCGTGCGGGTCTATGTCGGGCTGGACTCCGCTCCCGATCTGGATTCCCGGGTGGCGCTGGCGATTCGGGAGCTGGAGCGCACCGGCGGACTGCAACGCCGCAACCTGGTGGTGACCGTCCCGACCGGGTCGGGCTGGATCGACAGCGATGCCGCCAAGGGCCTCGACGCCCGGTTCGGCGGGGATGTGGCGCTGGTCGGGCTCCAGTATTCGGACGCGCCGAGCTGGGTCACCTTCATGTTCGGCCGCAATGCCGCCGAGGAATCCGCCCGCGCGCTGTTCCGGCCCGTGGAGCAACGGATTTCGACGCTGCCGGATCCGCCGAAGCTGTTCATCTACGGTCAGAGCCTGGGCGCACTGGGCGGCAGCTCGGTGTTCACCGATGACGCCGACCAGGACCGCCGCACCTGTGGCGCGCTGTGGGCGGGCCCGCCCGCCGGGAACGTCCATCACGGCCGCGCCACGGTGCTGGCGAACGCCTCCGATCCCGTGGTGCGCTGGTCACCGTCGCTGCTGTGGCGCGCACCGGATCTCACCGGCATCCGCCCGGACGCCCCGGTCCCGCAATGGCTTCCGGTGATCAGCTTCCTGCAGACCACCGCCGACCTGCTGGGCGCGCTCGACGCTCCGGCCGGGCACGGT
Organism: Nocardia seriolae NBRC 15557; assembly: GCF_007990715.1. Taxonomy (GTDB): domain Bacteria; phylum Actinomycetota; class Actinomycetes; order Mycobacteriales; family Mycobacteriaceae; genus Nocardia; species Nocardia seriolae. The sequence continues at coordinate 6,909 of NZ_BJWY01000031.1, forward strand.
CACCGCTACGGCACCGACCAGGGCACGGTGCTGCCGGGCTGCTGAGGGGCGCTGCGGAATTCGCGGCCGAAGTCGGCGGCGAGGCGTTCGATGGCGGCCGCCGCGTCGAGGCGGGTGCGCCAGAGCTGCGGGATGGCGTGCACCCCGAGCCGCGCGCCCAGCAACGCACCGCAGATCGCGCCGGTCGAGTCGCTGTCACCGGAGTGGTTGACCGCCAACAGCACCCCGTTGCGGAAGACCTGTTCCGGTGTCCCGCCGACGTTTTCGGCGCAGATCGCGGCGCACACCCCCATCGCCAATGCCTCCGAGCCGATCACCCCGGTGCCGAGCTTCTCCAGCAGTCCGGGCGGCGGCATCGGCCGACCGCGGAAGGCCACGGTGTCGGCCAGTCGCACGGCCGCGTCGAGCGCCTGCGTGGTCTCCTCGTGATCGCGGTGCCGGATCAGTTGCGCCCGCGCCTGTTCGGCCGCCGCCCGCACATCCAGTCCCCGGCACAGCCCGAACACCATGGCGGCCAGCGCGCCGGCGGGCAGCCAGCCGCTGGGATTGCCGTGCGTGAGCGCGGCCGCGTCACAGGCCAATTCGAAGGCGTACTCCAGCGAGGGCGTCAGCCCGCAGGGCGCGGAACGCACCACGGCCGCGCACCCCTTGGAGTCGTTGATCGGATGCTCGCGCGTGCCCAGCGGCACCCCCGGCCGCTGCCGCGCCGCCACCCGCCGCATGGCCGAGATGGTGGTCTGCGTCGGCCCGCGATTGGTCATCAGCTCCGGGTACCCGGTCAGTCCGCTCTGCAAGGGCACCGGCTGTTCCGGCAGCGCCCCCTGCCCCTGTCCACGCAGCCACACCAGCAGGTTCTCCTGGATCATGCCCACGGTGGCGGCGGTCCCGGCCTCGCGCGCCCGCGCGCCGCGGATGATCGCCTCCATGCTGAACAGCGCCAGCTGCGTCTCGTCGGAGATCCGCGCCTTGTAGCCGCTGCCCTCCCCGGTGACGCCCGAGATTCCGTAGCGCTGCCGGATGTTCGGCAGCAGCATGGTCTCGATGGGCGCGCCGAGCGCGTCCCCGACGGCCCCGCCGAACAGGCAGCCGAGCACGGTGTCCTCGCGCGGTATCCACGCGGAGCCGGCCGCGCGCGGCCGCCGCACCAGCGAGACCGGTTCGGCCACCGTCTCCCAGGCGGTCTGCGCGAATTCGAAGCAGGTCTCGTAGCGGTCGCGCGGATCCTTTGCGAGGGCCTTGCGCAGCACCGCGTCCAGGTCGGCGGGCAGCCCGGGGCGCAGCGCGCGGGCGGATGGCGGCGGGGATTGCAGATGCCCGAGCATGACGGTCGCGATATTCGGCGCGTCGAAGGGCCCGCGCCCGGTGAGCAGCCGGAACAGCGTGCAGGCCAGCGAGTATTGGTCCGAGCGCGGGCCCATGGGCGCGGAGGTGAGCTGTTCGGGCGAGGCGTAGGCGAGAGTGGCGTTGAGCATGCCGGTGCGGGTCAGGTGCGCGGTGTCGTCGAGCACGCGCGCGATGCCGAAGTCGCTGAGCAGGGCCCGCTCGGTGAATCCGGTGCCGATGCCGCCCGAGCGCGAGAGCAGGATATTGGCGGGCTTCACATCCCGGTGCAGCACGCCGCGCTGGTGCGCGTAATCCAGTGCGGCCGCGGTCTGCACGATGATCTCGACCGCCCGGTCCGGTGTGAGGTCGTACGGGTCGATGGAGGCGCAGTCCACCCCGTCCACGTACTGCATGGCGATCCACAGCTGCTCGTCCTCATCCCCGCGGTCGTACACGGTGATGATGTTGGGATGGTCGAGCTGGGCGATGACGTCGGCCTCGCGTTCGAACCGGGTGCGGGTCTCGTTCTCACCGAACAGCTCCCGGTGCAACAGCTTGAGCGCGATCAGCCGCGGGAGCCTCGGGTGGCGGGCAGCGTAGACCGAACCCATTCCGCCACGGCCCACTTCGCGCTCGATCACGTAGCCAGCGAAGACCTCGCCGCGTCGCAACATCCCCAAGAAAACCCTTCACACACGACGAACCGGCTGCCAGCCTACCGGTCGGAACCGACGGCTCGCAGACATTGCCGTATCGCTTGGAACTCGACCGTCCGGAATCGGACACGCCGTGCGGATGGCAATCGGCCCCCGACGGTTGCTACCATCGGGGGCCGAATTCGCTTGCCGGATGCCGCTGATCAGGCGATCGGTCCGCGGGCCGCCTCGTAGGCCGCGCCGACGCGGTACAGGCGGTCGTCGGCCAGGGCCGGGGCCATGATCTGGAGACCGACCGGCATGCCATCTTCGGCGCTCAGGCCGGACGGGACCGACATGGCGCAGTGCCCGGCCAGGTTGGTGGGCAGGGTGCACAGGTCCGACAGGTACATGGCCAGCGGGTCGTTGACCTTCTCGCCCAGCTTCCACGGGGTGAAGGGACTGGTCGGGGAGACCAGCACGTCCACGGTCTCGTAGGCCTTGTCGAAGTCCTGCGCGATCAGGTTGCGGACCTTGTTGGCCTGGCCGTAGTAGGCGTCGTAGTAACCGGCCGAGAGCGCGTAGGTGCCGATCATGATGCGGCGCTTGACCTCCGGACCCAGCCCGGCCTCACGGGTCAGCGACATGACCTGTTCGGCGGAGCGGGTGCCGTCGTCGCCGACGCGCAGGCCGTAGCGCATGGCGTCGAAGCGGGCCAGGTTCGAGGACACCTCGGACGGCAGGATCAGGTAGTAGGCGGGCAGCGCGTACTCGAAGTGCGGGCACGACACCTCGATCACCTCGGCGCCCAGGTCCTTCAGCTGCGCGACCGCGGCGTCGAAGGAGGCGATGACGCCGGGCTGGTAGGAGTCGGAGTGAAGTTCCTTCACCACACCGACTTTCACGCCCTTCAGGTCACCCTTCGCGCCCGCGCGGGCGGCGGCGACCACCGGCGGCACGGGCACATTGCGCGAGGTCGAGTCGCGCGGGTCGTAACCCGCGATGACCTCGTGCAGCAGCGCGGTGTCCAGCACGGTGCGTCCGCACGGGCCACCCTGATCCAGCGAGGACGCGCACGCGACCAGGCCGAAGCGGGACACGGTGCCGTAGGTCGGCTTGGTGCCGACGGTCGCGGTGACCGCGGCGGGCTGGCGGATCGAGCCGCCGGTGTCGGTGCCGATGGCCAGCGGAGCCTGGTACGAGGCCAGCGCCGCGGCCGAGCCACCACCCGAACCGCCCGGAATCCGGTCGGTATCCCGGGGATTGCGAGTGGGCCCGTACGCGGAGTTCTCGGTCGACGAACCCATGGCGAACTCGTCCATGTTCGTCTTGCCCAGGATCGGGATGCCCGCCGCGCGCAGCTTGGTGGTCAGCGTCGCGTCGTACGGCGACACCCAGCCCTCGAGGATCTTCGACCCGCAGGTGGTCGGCATGTCCGTGGTGGTGAAAACGTCCTTGAGCGCCAAGGGAACACCGGCCAGCGGAGAGGCGATCTCGCCCCCGGCCACCTGGCGGTCGATCTCCGCGGCGGTCAGCAGCGCCTGCTCACCGGCCACGTGCAGGAAGGCGTTGATCTCCCCGTCGACCTCGGCGATGCGCTGAATGTGCGCCTCGGTCACCTCGACCGCGGACACGGCACGGGTGTGGATCTTGTCCGCGAGATCGGCCGCGGACAGCTTGGTCAGGTCGCTCATTCGCCCTCTCCCAGAATCTGCGGAACCATGAACCGCTGCTCCTCGACCGCCGGAGCCATGGCCAGCGCCTGCTCCGGAGTCAGGCAGGGCTGCTCCACATCCGGGCGGGTGACGTTGGTCTCCGGGTTCGGGGACGCGGTGGCGGGCACATCGGCGGCGGCGACCTGCGAGATCTGCGCGACGTGGGTCAGGATGGAATCCAGCTGACCGGCGTACAGATCGAGTTCGTCGTCCGTCAAAGCGAGCCGGGACAGCCGGGCGAGGTGAGCGACCTCGTCCCTGGAGATGGCGGGCACCGCGGGACCCCTTTCGGCATGGTTCGAGCTTGGTGATTGGCCATCCGACAGCCTAGTGGGTCGCGCTGGGCCACCGGTCGCAGGTGTCGGCCGGACCTGGCACCATCGATACGTAACCGATGGGTAAGTGGCCCGCCTCACACCAAACCTTCGATTCGATAACCAGCTCTCGAGGGTGTAAGTATTGCGGGACTCGGGTACCCGTCCGAAAGTTTCGGTGGCAAAAGAAAGAAAGGAAGGCACGTGTCCTACCTGCTTCGCGTGCAACTTCCGGATCGCCCGGGAAGTCTCGGATCGCTCGCCCTCGCGCTGGGTTCCGTCGGCGCGGACATCCTTTCGCTGGACGTCGTCGAACGTGGGGACGGCTTCGCGATCGACGACATCGTGGTGGAGGTCCCCTCGGGCGCACTGCCCGACACCTTGATCACCGCGGCCGAGTCGCTGCACGACGTGCAGGTCGATTCGCTGCGTCCCTACTCCGGAATGCTGGACACCCACCGCGAGCTCGAGCTGATCGATCAGGTCGCCAATGCCCGCGACGATCGACTGCAGGTCCTGGTCGACGGCGTGCCGCGGGTGCGGCGGGTGGGCTGGTCGACCGTGATCGACATGGGGCCGCAAGGGGCTTACCGGGTGGTCGGCTCCCAGAGCGCGCCCTCCACCCAGGCGGGCTCGGCGCCGTGGATGCCCCTGGAAAAGCCGGCGGTCCTCGACGGCGAAGGCGACTGGGTGCCGCAGCTGTGGAAGGACATGGACACCAAGCTGGCCGCCGCGCCGCTCGGCAATACCGGCAAGGCGCTGCTGCTGGGCCGTCCGGGCGGGCCGGACTTCCGGCCGTCGGAGGTCGCGCGGCTGGGCTACCTGGCCGGGATAATCGCGACCGTGCTCGGCTGACACCTTCTCGCGCATAGCGTTTCACGCCCCCACCGGAATTCGGGTGGGGGCGTTCTCGTGCGCCGGATCCGGCCCGATCACCACTCCGCCATCTACGGTCGAACTCAGTAGATTCACAGGGTTTACCTACTATTCAACTACGTAGGAGATCTACGGTCGTACTTAGTGGATAAGTCACCGACGTGACCTGTATCGGCAAGCAGAAAGGCAACGACGCCATGCAGCAAGCCCAACGATCACGCCCAGCCCTCCGACGCCTGGGAGTCATCATGGCCCCCCTGGCGGGCGCGGCCGCCGTGGTACTCATGGCCGGGCCCGCGGCCGCGGAATCCCTTTCCAGCGGAACGGCTTCCGACCATTCCAACTCGACGGGAACAGTCAGCGGCCGCGGCCTGACCGGCGACAGTGCGACCGGCGGCGACCGATCCGACGGCAACAGCTCCGGCGGAATCCTGACCCAGGGCAATGACCCCACCGGCGTACACGCCGGCGACCCCTTCGGCTACTACCACTCGGACATGAATCCCGTTCTGCAGAACCAGCATCCGCGCACCCCCGAACCCGCCACCGAACCGGCGGACCAACCGCTCAACACCCGCGCGGACAACCCCGCCACCTGGACCCCGACCTGGAGCGACGACGGCGCGGCCTACACCGTCTGCCCGCCGCTCGCCAGTTTCTGCTGACCCGCAATCGATTCCAGGGAGCCCTCGTGTCCACCACGGTCAGTACACCCCGCACCCGCCACCTGCACCGCGCGGCCACCGTCCCTCTCGCCGTCGCCGCCCTGACCACCGCGGGTCTGCCCTTCGCCGAGGCCGCCGAACCCGACCCCACCGAACGCCGTCCCGGCGTCGGATGTCTCTGGGCCGGAACGACTTACCCGCAGGGCACCACCGTCGCCGCGGGCGGCACCACCTTCGTCTGCGGAACCGACAACACCGGCCCATACTGGTTCGCAAACCGGTCCGACGGCCCCGCCCAGCCGGTCCCCAACCCCGGCGCGATCAGCTCCCCCGCGGGCCGATTCTCCCCCGGCGCAAGACAACCCGGCACCAGTCACACCGACTACTGCGTCGGCAACCAACTGATACCCGGCACCGACGACATCTACCAGGCGGTCCGGGTCTCCGGCGGGACCCTGCTCTGGAAGGCCGCCGCCCCCATCTCCAACTGGACGTTCAACGGCGACGAACCCGCCCCCACCTGGCGTACCGCCTCCCTGTGTCGCGACGGCCAACTCATGTGAATCCACGCCCGCGCTCCTCGCGGGCCCGCGAGGTTGGCTGGCTCGGCCGTGACGGTCGAGCCGGTCCGCCGACCCCTGAGTGGCACACCAGCGAGGGAATTGCCCCCGATTCCCCTCACTGGTGTGCCACTCGACGCAGCGTCAGAGGGTCAGGCGCATGACCGTGAGCGGGGTGCCCGCGTCGGTGCGCCAATCCCGTTCCGGGACATGAGCGAAGCCCAGGCGGTCGTACATGCGCCGAGCATCCTGCATGGTCGGCATGGTGGTGAGCACCACCGCATCGAAGCCCTCGGCGCGGGCGATGTCGATCACGCGGCGCAGCAGGGCCGTGCCGATACCCAGCCCGCGGGCCCGCTTGGACACCGCGAGCATCCGGAACTCCAACTCCCCCGGCCGGGCGATATCGGCGAACGGCGTACCCGGACGGGCCACGGTCAGCGAGCCGAGCAACTCCGCACCGCGGACCGCCACCAGGATCTCCGCCGATTCCGCACGGGTGGCGGTATCGGCAAGCTCTGCGACATACAGACTTCGGGGATTCACATGCCCCTCGCCCACATACACCTCGACGGTCAGCTCCCCGACCGCCGCGAAATCCGCCGCCTCGGCATCCCGGATCACCACGCCACGCTCATCCGCACCCATCACCACAACTCCATCCCGATTCCTGATCCCACGGCGCGATCGCACACCGCCCTACACACACCCGAGAGCACCTCTCCGGCCTCGACCTCCAGGTCGTAATCCCTGGAACGCGTACTCATCACCACGACTCCGCCCTCGCTCCGGGAACACCACGTACGGCCGATCTTTCGCGGCGGCGCGGATGCCGGGGCACCCGCGCCGTCGGATTTCCTGCTAGTCGGCGACTTCCAGGTCCGCGGAGAACGCGTCCGGGCCCTGCGCGAGAAGCTTGACGAAGCCCGCCTCGTCGAGGATGGGGACGCCCAGTTCCTCGGCCTTGGCGGCCTTGGAGCCCGGGGAGTCGCCGATGACGACGAAAGCTGTTTTCTTGGAGACGGATCCGGCCGCCTTGCCGCCGCGGATGAGGATGGCCTCCTTCGCCCCGTCACGGGTGAAATTCTCCAGGGAACCGGTGACCACGATGGACAGGCCCTCGAGGTTGCGTTCGATGGACTCGTCGCGCTCGTCCTCCATGCGGACCCCGGCCGCGGCCCACTTGTCGACGATGTCGAGATGCCAAGGCACGGTGAACCATTCGGTGACCGCAGCGGCGATGGTGGGGCCGACGCCGTCGGTGGCGGCGAGTTCCTCGGGCGAGGCTTCGCGGATGCGGTCCATGCTGCCGAAGGCGGTGGCCAGGGCGCGGGCCGCGGTGGGTCCGGCGTGACGGATGGAGAGGGCGACCAGTACGCGCCAGAGCGGGCGGTCCTTGGCGGATTCCAGATTCTCCAGCAGGCGTTTGCCATTGGCGGACAGGGTGCCGTTCTTGTTGGTGAACAGCGTGGTGGTGAGCAGCTTGTCTTCGTCCAGCGAGAACAGGTCGCCCTCGTCGGCGATCGCACCCGACTTGAGCAGGTCGATGGCGGCCTCGTAGCCCAGCGCCTCGATATCGAAGGCGCCGCGCCCGGCCACGTGGAATACCCGCTCGCGCAACTGCGCCGGGCAGTACTGCTGGTTGGGGCAGCGGATGTCGGCGTCGCCCTCCTTGGCGGGGGCCAGCTCGGTGCCGCACTCGGGGCAGTGGGTGGGCATGACGAACGCGCGCTCGGAACCGTCGCGGGCGTCCACCACCGGGCCCAGCACCTCCGGGATCACGTCACCGGCCTTGCGAATGGTCACGGTATCGCCGATGAGCACGCCCTTGCGCTGCACCTCGGAGGCATTGTGCAGGGTCGCCATGGCCACGGTGGAACCGGCGACCGTCACCGGCGCCATCACCGCGAACGGCGTAACCCGGCCGGTGCGACCGACATTCACCTGAATGTCGAGCAGCTTGGTGGTGGCCTCCTCGGGCGGGTACTTGTAGGCGATGGCCCAGCGCGGCGCGCGCGAGGTCGCGCCCAGGCGGCGCTGGAGGCTGAACTCGTCGACCTTGATGACCTGGCCGTCGATCTCGTGCTCGATATCGTGGCGGTGCACGCCCCAGTAGTTGATGCGGTCGACCACCGCGTCGGCACCCTGCACCAGCACCGTGTGCGCCGAGACCGGCAGGCCCCAGGAGGCCAGCGCCCGATACGCCTCGTGCTGCGACTCGGGCGCGAAACCCTCGAGCCGCCCGAAGCCGTGGCAGATCATGCGCAGCCGCCGCCGGGCCGTCACCGCCGGATCCTTCTGCCGCAGCGAACCGGCCGCGGTATTGCGCGGATTCGCGTACGGCGGTTTGCCTTCCGCGACGATCCCGGCATTGAGCGCCGCGAAGTCGGCCAGCGTCATATACGCCTCGCCGCGCACTTCCAGGAGCTTCGGGACCGGGAAGTCGGCGCTGTGGGTCAGCTCGTGCGGAATGTCCTCGATGGTGCGGGCATTGAGGGTGACGTCCTCGCCGGTGGCGCCGTCACCACGGGTCGCGCCGCGCACCAGCCTGCCGTCCTCGTAGACGAGATTGAGCGCGACACCATCGATCTTCACCTCGCAGACGTAGTCGATGTCGGCGCCGGCGTCGGCCTCCACCTTGGCGATCCACTGCCGCATCTCGTCCTCGTTGAAGACGTTGTCCAGCGAGTACATCCGCTCCAGGTGATCGACCGGCGCGAACTCGGTGGTGAATCCGCCGCCGACCAGCTGGGTCGGGGAATCCGGGGTGCGTAGATCCGGGTGCGCCTCCTCGAGCGCCGCCAACCGGTTGAACAGCTCGTCGAACTCGCCGTCGCTGATGATCGGCGCGTCCCGCACGTAGTAGCGGAACTGGTGGTCGCGGACCTCCTCCGCCAGCCGCTGCCACTCGACGCGCTCGTCCCCGCTCGCCGCGGTGATCTCCATGCCCGATTCGCTCACACCAGGCACTCTATCGCTCACCACCGACACCTTTGATCAACATTCCCGCACGTCGCACCGTGTTCGGAGAGTTTTCCGCGCCCCGGGAACACCCCCGCAACCGGTTGGGTTCCACCTCGTATGGACCTGGACAAGGCAGTCGATTTCGCGCGCTCCCACCACCGTTCGGTACTGACGACCATCCGCCGCGACACCCGCCCGCAACTGTCCAATGTGACGCACTGGGTCGCCGACGACGGCATCGTGCGCGTCTCCATCACCGCCGATCGTGCGAAGTACCACAACCTGCGGCGGGAACCCTGGGCCGCACTGCATGTCTCGAGCGACGACTTCTGGTCCTACGCGGTCCTCGAGGCCACCGCCGACCTCACCCCCGTCGCCGCCGACCCGCACGACGCCACGGTCGAAGAACTGATCGCCTACTACCGGGCCATCAGCGGCGAGCACCCCGACTGGGACGACTACCGCCGCGCCATGGTCGCCGATCGTCGCGTCGTGCTCCGGCTGACTCCCACCCGCGCCTACGGTCTTTTCCGCTGACGCGGTTGCCGCACACCGCTATTCGGCCGCATCGAATATCCGGATGTCGCCCTCCGGCTGATGACCGCCGGAATCGCCCGAATAAGGTGAGTCGCATTTCCGACCCGCGAGCGGCAGGATGTCCAAGGTGTTGCGTAGTTTTCAGGTGACGAATCATCGGTCCCTCGCCGAACCGCAGGAACTGCGGCTGACCCGGGGTAGCGGGCCGGTCGCCACACCGGTCACCGCGGTGTACGGCGCGGCCGCCACGGGCAAGACCGGGCTCATCGACGCGCTGGAGAAGATGCGCGACGCGGTGCTGAATTCGGTCAGCGGCTGGGATCCCTATTCCGGCCCGGCCCGCACCCCGCATCTCGGATTCGCGGACCGGCCCTCGGAATTCGTCGCGAACTTCGTGGCGGAGGGCTGCCCGTACACCTACGGCTTCCGGCTCGACAATGCCGATGTGGCCGCGGAATGGCTGCACTCGCATCCGCACAATCGCAAGCGGGTGGTGTTCGAGCGGGCCGGGGACGATATCCGGATCGGGCCGATGTTCGAGGCCGCTCGGTACGGTCTGGGTGCGGTGGTGCCGCTGGTGCGCCCGAACGCACTGCTGCTCAGCCTGTCCGGGCAGCTCTACGCCGAACCCCTGGTGCCCGCCTACCGCTGGTTCCAGTCGCTGCTGGAAGTGCAGTGCGGGCAACCGGATACCGCCGAGATCGCGCACCGGGTGGGCTCGCACATCTCCCGCTCCACCGACCACGCGGTACGCCTGCTCACCCTGCTGCGCGCCGCCGACCTCGGCATCACCGATCTGCTGCTGCCCTCGGACGATCCGGTGTACGCGGACTACCTGCGCGACCTGGACACCGATATCGCCTCCACCACAAAGGAGATCGAGTCCTGCACCGTCTCGGCGAACTACGCCGAGGAGCTGTTCCTCGAACACGGCATCACCGTCACCCTGTTACAGCGCGAACTGGCCAACCTCTACGCCGCCCGCGACGCCCTCTACTCCCGCATGGTGGCCCGCCGCGGCGTCGGCCTGGGCCTGTCCCACGAGGGCATCGAGACCGCCTTCGACATCACCGACGAATCCAGCGCCACCCTGGCCATGCTGCGCCTGCTGCCGCCCATGCTCGACGCCCTCGACACCGGCGGCGTGCTGGCCGTGGACGACATCGACGCCGCCCTCACCCCGGAGACGGCCGACAGCCTCATCCAGCTGTTCCAGAACCCGGAAACCAACACCCAGGGCGCGCAATTGGTGTTCACCACCGCCAACCGCACCCTCATCGACCGCGGCAACGGCCGTTCCCAGTCCAAGCGCACCACGGTCTGGCAGCTGCGCCGCCACGAAGGGGTCTCCGAACTCACCGCCCAGTGATCGCACGAGGGCCCGCGGACCGGACGAACGTGCTCGAATCCCGGCCCGCCTAGCATGGACGTCATGCTCACCCAGCTGATGTTCGTCCTGCTGATCGGCGCCGCCCTCGCCGCCACGCTGGTGTACTTCCGCCGCGGCAACGGCGGCGGTTCACGAGCCCTCGGCGGCGACCCGATCTCAGCGTGGCGAAATGCCGCCCCGATCGGACTGGAGTCCGGAACCCTCCACGTCACCGGCGTGAGCCCCCGCCCGGACATGCCGGGCGAACAGTACGTCACCATCAGCGGCAGCATCTCCGGCCCTTCGGTGGTCGCCCACGAGGTCTACGGCCGCTTCGCCTGGGACACCTTCCAGTGGCCCGCAGTCGGAGATCAAATCCCCGTCGCCTACCCCACAGGCAAACCCGACAAATGGCAACTCGAACACCCCGGCGCACGCCCCTACTTCGGCTCGAAGCGACCGAAGGATCAGAGTTCCTGACCACCGGGCCGTCGGTCAGCGGCGTACGGCCGCGATATTGCCGATGCGCGGATCCGGTGATCCCGTCGGCCGTCCAAGGTGGGCCGTCATTTCGTTCCAGCTGTGGAACTCGGTGTCCCAGCCGATCTCGTTGAGCCACCGCTCGACATCGAAATTCGGGTCGGGCGGGGCCGGTGCGGTGACATCGCCGGGTGCCGGGGCGTCGTCGCCCGCGACCAGGCGGCGCAGGTCGCGATAGCGCGGGGCGTCGGGGTCCACGACGAGGCGGGCCGCGCCGAAACGGCTGCCGGGGGCGGACAGTTCGGTGAGGGTGCGGACGACCCGCCGGTTCCAGTCCTGGTTCAGGTGGCCGAGGGAAACCTCGTCGACCCAGCAGGTCGGTACGTTCGGCTGGAAACCGCTGGACAGCAGGAGCTTTCGCCAGTCTCCGCGGAGGTCGGCGATGACTACGTGGCGGTGGCAGGTCGCGACCGCGCGCGTCGTCGCGAGTACTCGCCCGCATGTTAGCCGGAGTACGGCGCTGCCGAGGACGGCGAAATGCGCTGCGGGCGAGCCTCACTCGAAGGTGAGCGACTCCGGTTCCTCGGTGTAGGCGCGGGCGGTCTCGGCGGCCAGGGTCAGGGCGCGGCGGGCCCAGGGTAGCGGGGCTCCGGCCAGTCCGCAGGCCGGGGATACGAGGATCCGCTCGGCCAGCCGGCGGCGCGGGAATCCGAGCCGATCGATCAGGCGCACACCGGGTTCGGCGATATCGCGCCAGGTGATCGGCGGCGCGGGCGCTTTGGTCGCGGGCACCGGCGCGGTGGTCGGCACCAGGCCGAGCACCAGATGCTTTCCGCTGTCCAGCAATTCGCCGATCCGGTCGAGGTCGGGGGTGCCGATGGTGGCCATGTCGAACCCGACCGCAACGGCCGCGCTCTTGCGCAGGAAGCCCAGCGCGGGTTTGTCCGCGCAGGTGTGCACCATTACCGGCACCGACTGGCTGCCGACCACCGTGTCCAGCACGTGGAGGGCTTCCGGTTCGGGCATGGCGCGCACGGTGTTCAGCACGCTGACGCCCTTCAGCGTCCCGTCCAGCACGGCGGTCAGGTGCGGTTCGTCGATCTGCAACAGCACCTGTGCGCCCAGCCGCTTACCCACCTCGGCAACATGATTGGCGATGCCCTCGGCCAGTGACTCCGAAAGGTCGCGCAGCGCACCGGAATCGGTCAGAATCCGATGACCGCCCGGCAGTTCGACCTCCGCCGCCACCGACAGCGGCCCGGCCACCTGCACCTTCACCGCGCGCCCCGAGCCCGCGAAACCACCGGTCTCCCAAGCCTCTTCGAGCGCGTCCAGATCGGTGCGCAGCAGATCGTGCGCCCGCCGCGCGACGCCTCCGGGCCGAGAAGTCAGCCGATACCCGCGCACGGTGCTGTCGAACCGCATGTCCACCAGCAGCCCGGAGACCCGCCCGACCATATCCGCACCCACACCGCGAGCGGGCAACTCCACCAGATGCGGCAGCTGCCCCAGCTCCCCCACCACGGTCGCGGCCGCTTCCCGCGCGTCGGTGCCCGGCCACGACCCGACCCCGGTCGCGATCCCGCCGCGCAGCACGGCCGCGTTCTCAGACACTTTAGCCACCCCGAATCACTCGGTCGTCCGACTCCAAAAGCCGTGGTCCACCGCCGAACTCGCGGACACGACACCATCGTCCTTCGACCCGCACCGGAGGTCCCGGCAACAGTGCACCCTCGCCCGGGCGCGAGTGACGCGGTCCGCGCGGACGAGCCGTGGGGCTACTCGTCGGCATCGCCGCGGTCGGTTCGGCCGGGCGAATTCGTGTACCAGTCCCAGCAGGTCGTATTGACGTACCAGTCCCAGGTCTTGCCCGCGCGCTCGGGCACGTCGCCGGGCCCCGTCGTCGCGCGGCCGCGCTCGGCGTAGGGGGCGACGGTGACGACGACGCGCTTGCGCCCGGCGTGGTCGGCGGGTCGCTCGGCGGGGGTGCCGGTCGCCGGGTCGTGCGGGCCCTCCGGGCCCGGTTGCGCTTCGCCGGGCAGGAATTCGCCGGTGTCGGTGCGGGCGGGCTGGGTCGGCTGCTCGGCGGCGGGGCGGTTGGGCGTACCCCATTTGCCGAGGCGGGCCTTGCCCGGTGCGCGGCGCGGGCGCAGGTTCGACGGTTGGGGCAGGCCGGTGCGCCAGACGATCCGGGCGCGCAGCATCTTCCGGACTGGTTGGGCCACATATGACTTCGCGTCGCTGCGCGAATGACGGTCGCTCACCGGGCGGTATCCGAGACCAGTTCGCTTGCGTACATATGGGGTTCGCGTTCGGTGCCGCTGATGGTGCCGCTGCCCAGCACCTCGTCACCCGCCACGTCGGGGCGGTAGAGGACCACGGCCTGGCCGCGGGCCACACCGGTCAGCGGTTCACGCAGGCGGACCACCAGGCCGCCGTCCACGGCCTCGGCGACCGCGGGCGCGGTGCCGCCGTGGGCACGCACCTGGGCCACGCATTCGACAGGGCCGGAAGGGATTTCGCCCGAGGTCCAGATGGCGCGCTCGGCCAGTACCGTCCACACCTCGAGGTCCTTGGCCGAACCCACCCGCACGATGCCCGAGTCCGGGTCGATGTCGGTCACGTAGCGCGGCTTGCCGTCGGCGGCCGGGCCCGGCAGGCCCAAGCCCTTGCGCTGGCCGATGGTGAAGCCGTGCACGCCTTCGTGATCGGCGAGCTTGGTGCCGTCGGCGTCGAGCACCGCGCCCGGGCGGATGCCGATCTTCGCGCCGAGGAAGGCCTGGGTGTCGCCGGAGGGAATGAAGCAGATGTCGTGGCTGTCGGGCTTGTTGGCCACCGCCAGCCCGCGCTCGGCGGCCTCGGCGCGGATCTGCGGCTTGGGGGTGTCGCCGACCGGGAACATGGCCCGCGAAAGCTGTTCGGGGGTGAGCACGGCCAGCACGTAGGACTGGTCCTTGTCGGCGTCCACGGCGCGGCGCAGCACGCCGTCCTCGAGGCGCGCGTAGTGCCCGGTGACCACGGCGTCGAAGCCCAGCGCCACCGCGCGGTCGGCCAGCGCCGAGAACTTGATCTTCTCGTTGCAGCGCAGGCACGGGTTGGGGGTCTCACCGGCGGCGTAGGCGGCGACGAAGTCGTCGATCACGTCCTCCTTGAACCGGTCCGCGAAATCCCAGACGTAGAACGGGATTCCGAGCACGTCGGCGGCGCGCCGGGCATCGCCGGAATCCTCCTTGGAGCAGCAGCCCCGCGATCCGGTGCGTAGCGTGCCCGGATTCGCCGACAGCGCCAGGTGCACGCCGACCACCTCGTGGCCGGCGTCCACGGCGCGGGCGGCCGCCACGGCGGAATCCACGCCACCACTCATCGCGGCAAGTACTCGCATCTAGAAGCCTCCCTTCGCTCCGGCCAGTCCGGCCGCCTTCGCCCGTTCCACCACCTGCGGCAGCGCGGCCAGCAGGGCATCGATATCGGCGTCGGTCGAGTTGTGTCCCAATGAGAATCGCAACGATCCGCGGGCCAGCGCCGGTTCCACACCCATGGCCAGCAGGACATGGGAGGGTCCGGCCACACCGGCATTGCACGCGGATCCGGTCGAGCATTCGATCCCGGCGGCGTCGAGCAGCATGAGCAGTGAGTCGCCCTCGCAGCCGGGGAAGGTGAAGTGGACGTTGCCCGGCATGCGGCGCTCGCCGGACGCGCGATCGAGCATCGGGTCCGGGCCGTTGAGCACCGCGTCCGGCACGACGGCGCGCACGCCTTCGATGAGCCGATCGCGCAGCTTCTCCAATTCCACCGTGCGGACGGTCAATCCGGCCACCGTCTCGCGGATCGCGGCGGCCAGCCCGGCCGCCGCGGGCACGTCCGAGGTGCCCGAGCGCAGGTCCCGCTCGTGCCCGCCGCCGTGCAGCAGCGGCACCGCCGGCACCTGCCGGCCCAGCAGCAGCACCCCGGCCCCGTGCGGCCCGCCGACCTTGTGGCCCGCGAAAGAGGCCGCGGCCAAACCGCTCCGGGCGAAATCGATCGGCAGCTGCGCGGCGGCCTGCACCGCGTCCGAATGCATGGGCACGTCGAATTCCTGTGCCACCGCGGCCAATTCCTCGATCGGCTGGATCGTCCCGACCTCGTTGTTGGCCCACATGACACTCACCAGCGCCGTCTCGTCGGCGTATTCGGCCAGCGCCTCGCGCAGCGTGCGCGGCGAGACGACGCCCTCGTCGTCACACTCCAGCCACGTGATCCGCGCGCCCTCGTGCTGTTCGAGCCACTCCACGGTGTCGAGCACCGCGTGATGCTCCACCGAACTCACCAGAATCCGGTTCCGCTTCGGATCGCCGTCACGCCGAGCCCAATAGATCCCCTTGACGGCGAGATTGTCACTCTCGGTCCCACCCGAGGTGAAGATCACCTCCGAGGGCCGCGCCCCCAGCCCCGCCGCGATCGACTCCCGAGCCTCCTCGAGCAACCGCCGCGCCGCCCGCCCCGACCCGTGCAACGACGACGCATTCCCCGTCATCCCCAGCGCAGCACACATCGCCTCGACCGCGACCGGGAACATGGGTGCAGTGGCCGCGTGATCGAGGTAGACCGTCTGGGCACCGACCGGACCCGGGAAAGCCGACTTCATGACCACTGAAGGATAGCCGCCGCCGAGACGATATTCCCGCCATACCCACGCCAAGTCACGCACCCACCGTCCCACACGCCGTACCCGGCCGCGCATCCGCACCGCGGCCTCCGTTCCCGGTGATGTCGAGCCCATCCCCGAACCCACGATTTCGCTGCCGCTCGTAGCACGAATCCGGGGCCGGACGGTTCACCCGAACTCCGTTGTGCCCGCACCGGGCGTTCAGCGGGCTCTACGGTCCCGCGGGTTCGATGCCGTCAGCGCCGACCATTTGTCGAGGAGCGCGGCGGCCGCGCCGCTGTCGACTGCGGTCGCGGCACGCTCGATGCCCGCCGCGATCGCCATGTGCCGATCGCCGAGCACGGTCAGATTCAACGATGCCGCCGCACCGTCGAACGCGCGCATGACGGCCACCAGAGTCTCCGGCCACCGCGAGGGATCCACCGCGGCGTCATAGATCGACGCCACCAGGCCGGAATCGCGGGGTCCTGGGACACCATGGCCTTCATCAAGGACGTCGGCCACGGCGACCTGTCGAACTACGTGACCGGCTACGGCATGCTCACCAACGGCCAGTACTTCCACAAGGCCGACATCCCCGACGCCCAGGGCAGCGACCTGATCGCGACCGCCGACTCGCTGATGCCGCGAGTCGAGTCCTTCTCCGGCGACACCTACCAGATCGCCACCATGATCGACGGCACCGTCGGCCCGGTCCGCAACACCGGCGACTCCCCCCACTGGGACATGGTCGCCCGCACCGCCGACAGCCTCTTCTTCTACAAAACCGATGGCACCGCCTGGATCTCGACCCTCTCCGGTGGCAACTACGCCAATGTGGGCCCGCTCCCCGGAGTCTCCTCCGGCTGGACCCTCATCGAAGGCGCACTCTGAACCACGGATCCACCGCAACACTCGTAGTGGAGGGAGTCGCGGTGGGGTTATGTCACCGAGTCCAGGGAGGAGAAGACCACGACGTTGGATTCGTAGCTCTTGGCGGCCTGGTCGAAGTTGCCGCCGCAGGTGACCACCTGGAGGGTCGCGCCGCCTCGGGGACCGAAGACGAGTTGGTCCGGGAACTGGGACTTGAGGTACATGCGGACGTCGGTGACCTTGAAGTGGGCGGTTTTTCCGTCGGCCCGGGTTACGTCGATGACGTCGTTGGGCTTGACCTTCCTGAGGGAGAAGAAGATGCCTTCACCCTTGTAGGAGTCGACGTGGCCGAGGATGACGGCCGAGCCCTGTTCGCCCGGGGCGGGGCCCTTCTGGTACCAGCCCGCCTGCTGGTAGTCGGCGGGGACCTGGACGGTGCCGTCGGTATTGAGGCCCACCGAGATCAGCGAGCCCGACGCCTTGATCGAGGAGATGATGAACGACGTCGGGGTGGAGCGGCTGATCGCCGGGGCGGTCTTCACCGCGGCGGGGGTCGCCGCCGCGGTCGTCGTCGATGCCGACGGGGTGCTGCTGGAAGAACAGCCCGAGACCAGCGGCGCGACGATCGTCACGGCGGCCAGCGCACCTGTCAGGGCACGACGGAAACTCCGGGCGCGCCGGATGTTTCGAGCGCCCGGGGTGTTCCGGGCGTTCGGAGTGTTTCGGGGCAGTGCGATCACCGGGCACTCACCGCGTGCGCCATGCCGCCCGCGCCGGTTTCCGGTGCGCCCTTGGGGATCACGTAGCCGCCCGCCGGGACCTGGTCGGTGACCGCGGTGCCGCCGGGGATGCCGGTGGTCGCGCCCACGGGAATCGCCATGCCCTGCACCGTGTCCGCACCGGCCGCACCGGCTCCGGCGGTCACCAGGTCGATGCCGCCCAGGCCACCGCCCGCCACGCCGCCGCCGATATTGGTGTTCCCGCCGACCTCGACACCGCCGCCGACGTTCCCGCCGGTCTGCACGCCGCCACCGACCTGTACGCCACCCCCGAGGTTCCCGCCGGTCTGCACGCCGCCGCCGACCTGGGCGCCGCCCCCGGCGTTGCCGCCGACCTGCACGCCGCCACCGGTCTGGACGCCACCCCCGGCGTTGCCACCGACCTGGACATCGCCACCGGTCTGCGCACCGCCGCCGACATTGCCACCGAACTGCACATCGCCACCGGTCTGCACGCCACCCCCGGCATTGCCACCGACCTGGACACCGCCGCCGGTGTTGGCCCCGCCCTGGGCGTCCCCGCCGACCTGCACGCCGCCACCGACGTTGCCGCCGGTCTGCACGCCGCCGCCGACCTGCACGCCGCCCCCGGTATTCGCTCCGGTCTGCGCGTCCCCGCCGACCTGCACGCCACCCCCGGCATTGCCGCCGGTCTGCACGCAACCGCCGACCTGGGCGCCGCCCCCGGCGTTGCCGCCGACCTGGACACCGCCACCGGTCTGCACGCCACCCCCGGCATTGCCGCCGACCTGCACGCCGCCGCCGGTATTGCCCGGCTGCGCCGACGCGCCGACATTGCCGCCGCCTCCGGCCTGCACGTCCACACCCACCTTGACTCCCCCCGTCACCGACGCCCACATCGACGCCCAGACCGACACCCGGGCCGGGGGTCGTGGTCGGGGTGGGGTCGGCCGAGGCCGACGACACGCATAGCGCAACGGCGGCCGCGGCGAGCGCGGCAGCCGTGAATGTCCTTGCCGACATTATGAATTCGCTTCCAGAAGTTCTTGTTCGATGCCTTTCCGTCGATCGGACCGGCCGGTGTGTTACCCCGTATAGCCCGGATTCCGAAAGTTAGCGGCAATCCAGGAGGATTCGAGACTGGACGCCTGCGCAACTCCCTAATCCCCGCCCGCGACCCCCTAACGGAATGTGAGTCGAGATACCCCCGAGGGGTTCCTGTTCTGGTGGGGAGCGAACGGGGTTATGCTGGCAGACGTGGCCGACCAGCGCCTTTCCCAGCGAGCCTCCGGAGCTGTCCGGTGGCTCGGGGTGCTGGCGCTGCTGGTCGGGATCGCGGCCATGCACGCCGGGGCGTTCTCCGTCGCCACGGGTGCCGCCCACGACATGGGTGGCCCGGCGCACGTGATGGCGGCGCCGATGGCGATGCCCCAGGACGCCGTCACCCCCGCGCACGCCGCGGCCATGAACGAGCACCCCGCCCCGATCCACGTGCGGCACGCGTGCGAGGTCTTCACCCTCGCCGCGGTCGCCTTCGCCATCGGGCTGGTACTGCTGGGCTGGCTCAGCCGCCCGGCCGACATCGGTCTCCCGGCCAGCCGCGATTCCCGACCGGCACACCGGGAACGACCACCGCCCTGGACCTTCCCGTCACTCTCACAACTCTCGATTCTCCGCATCTGATGGATCTGCGCGCCAACGCGATTCGCACATCGCGCTGTGGCTTCGCTGTGCCCGCCCGCTTTCGGTGCGGCGGCTCTCGATCCGTCTCGAATCCAGGAGATATCGCATGTCCCCCAATGCTTTCCCCACCCCGCTGACCCGGCGCGGCTTCTTCGCGCTCGGCACCGGCCTGGCCACCGCGGTCGCGCTCGCCGCGTGCACCAAGAACGCGCCGGGCGCGGAAAAGCTCGTACAACCCGATTCCGACCCGGTCCGCGCCGCCGAGCAGGCCCGCCGTATCGCGGGCGCGGCCACCCGCGAGGTGACGCTGCGCGCCGAGCCCACGACCGTGGACCTCGGCGGCGTCCAGGTACCGACCTGGACCTACGGTGGCGCGCTGCCCGGCAAGGAGATTCGGCTGGCCAAGGGTGAGGTGCTGCGCGCCGATCTCACCAATGCCCTGCCCGCGCCCACCACCGTGCACTGGCACGGTCTCGCCCTGCGCAACGACATGGACGGCGCGCCCGGGGTGACCCAGCCCGCGGTCGCGCCCGGCGGCAGCTTCCGCTACGAGTTCACCGTGCCCGATGCCGGCACCTACTTCTTCCATCCGCACGTCGGCCTGCAACTCGACCGCGGCCTGTACGCCCCGCTGATCGTCGAGGACCCCGCCGACGGCAGGGACTACGGCCTGGAAGCCGTTGTGGTGCTCGACGACTGGCTCGACGGCGTGAACGGCCGCGATCCCGACCAGCAGCTGCGCAAGCTCCAGGAGCGGGGCACGTCCGGGATGGGCATGGGCGGCATGGACATGGGCGGCATGAACCACGGTTCCATGGGCATGGGCGGCGATCCCGACGCGCCCCTCGGCTCCGACCCCGGCGATGTGAAGGACTACCCCTACTACCTGCTCAACGGCCGGATCGGCACGGACCCGGTGACCTTCACCGGCCGCCCCGGGCAGCGTCTGCGGCTGCGCATCATCAATGCCGCCTCCGACACCGCCTTCCGGGTGGCCGTCGGCGGCCACAAACTGCGCGTCACCCACGGCGACGGCTTCCCGGTGCAGCCAGTCACCACCGACAGCCTGGTGCTCGCCATGGGCGAACGCTACGACGCCGTCATCGATCTCGCCGATGGCGTCTTCCCGCTGGTGGCCTCGGCGGAAGGCAAGACCGGCCAGGCCTTCGCGCTGATCCGCACCGGCGGCGGCACCGCCCCGGCCGCCGATATCCGCCCGGCCGAACTGTCCGCGCCGCCGCTCACCGGCGACCGGCTGGTCGCGGCCGAGTCGGTGCGACTACCCGCGCGCAAACCCGACCGCACGCTGGACGTGGCGCTCGGCATGGACATGCACAGGTACGTCTGGAGCATCAACGGCAAGTCCTACCCGGACCACTCGATGCTGGATGTGGCCGCGGGCGAACGCATCCGGCTCCGCTTCGCCAATCGGACGATGATGTTCCACCCGATGCACCTGCACGGCCACACCTTCCAGGTGGTGAACCCGGCCGGCACCGGGGCCCGCAAGGACACCTCCATCGTGGGGCCCATGCAGACCGTCGAGGCCGACTTCGAAGCGAACAACCCCGGACAGTGGATGGTCCACTGCCACAACGCCTATCACGGCGAGGCAGGGATGATGAGCATCCTGTCCTACGTGAGCTGAGCCGTGCGGGCCGCCCGAGGACGGGCGGCCCGCACGGAAACCCTTATGCGTGAACGGATTCCGTCACCGTGGTGCGGCGCACCGCACCGGTGCCGACGGCCTCGAGGTGCTCGCTGCCGTGGATGACATCGGTGAACGCGCGGTTCACGGTGCCGTCCTCGAGCGCCCGCTCGCAGCGGCGAGCCAGGTCGAAGCGGTCCGTGCCCGGCTGTTCCAGCGGTTGGAGGGTGATCTCGGCGACGACGCCCTTGGCGCGCAGCACCCGCCGGATCGAGTCCGCCAGCGAGTCGACGCCGACAAAGCCCGGGACGGTGGACAATTCGCCGTCGCGGCCCAGATAGCGCAGGAGCAGCGGCTGCACCGGGGTGTCGGCGTCGATGGCGGCCTGGAACAGGGCAGGGCGCAGCGTGCCGTGGGCGCGGCCGCACCAGGTGGTGCCCTCCGGGAAGAAGGCGACCCGCTCACCGGCGACGACCCGGCGGGCCATGGTGTCGATGACGGCCGGAAGCGCCCGCAGCCGTTCGCGTTCGATGGGGATGACGCGGACCCGCTTGGCGACATCGCCGAGCATCGGCCAGTCGATCAGGTCGGCGCGGGCCACGAAACCCATGGGCTCCACGGCGGTCAGCGCGATGATGTCGGTCCAGCCGACGTGGCGGGCCACCACCAGCAGTCCGCCTTCGGGCACCGCGTCGCCGCGGTTGTCGACCACGCGCACCCGAATTCCGCAGCAGGCCAGCAGGGCTCGCGCATAGCAGCGCTGCAGCCCGGCGCGGCGGCGGCGCGGGGTGGCCAGGTGGGCGACCGGGAAGCTCAGCAGGACACCGGCGATCCCGGCGACGCGGGCCGCCACGCGCAGCGTGCCCGCCGTGGCGGGAGCATCGACACACGAAGGGCCGCAAGGGCTGTGGGGCATCCAGGCGTGGGCCTCGGCCTGGGCGGGCGGGCAGGACAGCGATCCGGCCTCAGGGGAGAGCAGAGCGGGCATCATGGGGCATCACCGGGCGTCCAGGCTGTTGGCCGCGCCCTGCAGGCGCTCCAGGTAACGGGTATTGATGGTCTCGAGACCGAGCAGGGCGACGAAGTCGGCCACCGCGAAGTCCGGGTCGTGGGCAGGCTCACCGCAGATCTGCGCGCCCAGGCGCAGGTAGCCGCTGAGCAGCGGCGGCAGCTTGGGGCGGGCCGGGGCGGTCAGCTCGTCGAGGCCGCGGCCGTCCACGATCACCGGGTTGTACGGGCGCACATGGCGTTCGGACTCCAGCGCGTGCTTGCGCAGCAGCAGGTCGCGCACGCCGCGCACGTTCACGCCGGGCTCGTCCTCGGGGGTCATGCGCATGGGCACCGACACGCAGCCCATCACCCAGTCGTAGCCGGTGAGCTGGATGTAGTGCAGGATGCCCGCCCACATCAGGGTCAGCACCGAGCCGTTGCGGTGGTCGGGTACCACGCAGGCGCGGCCCATCTCGACGATCCGGTTGCCGACCGGATCCAGTGCGGCCAAATCGAATTCGGTGGCGGTGTAGTACCCGCCCGCCGCGGCCACCTGGTCCGGCGGCAGCATCCGGTAGCAGCCGACGAACTGATCGGTGAGCTCGTCGCGCACCAGCAGGTGATCGCAGTGCTCGTCGAACCGGTCGGCATCGCGCCCGGTTCCATTGTCGGGGATGGTGAATCCCGGCTCATTCGCGAACACCTGGTAGCGCAGGCGCTGCGCGGCCTCGCGATGCTCGGCATCGGAGGAGACGACCAGGGAGTACTGGGAACGCCCGGTGGTGCGGGGCGCTTCCGGGGCGGGCTTCGACGCGGCTGCCAGCAGGCTGGAATTCGACGCTGCCATGGTGGTCATGGCTTGATCAAGCCAGTCCCACACTGCGCTGGAGCGACCGCCGGATTACCTGCCGATGCCAGTCCGGTGAACGTGACACAGACCGCACCCGGAGTTCATCCGAGCGCCTCGCAACGTTCTCTACCAGGACAAATGCTCGTATTCTGGCGGGGCACCGAGCGGGCCCGAGGCCCTCGGCGACACCTTCCCGAACCGTTCCGGGAACGACGCGCGAGCGCCGCGAGCCCGTGGCAACGAGCGGAAGACGCTAGCCTACGCCCCCATTCCGAACCTTGCATCGCCGGGTCCGTCCTCCGAAACAACACGGGCCCAACCCCGAAACAACACGGGCTCATTCCCGCAAGAGCAGCGCCGAATCCCCGAATTCATGCCACAGATAACCGGACTCGAGCGCCGCCCGATACGCCTCCCGCACCACCCCCGCCCCCGCCACGGACTCCAGCAGATGCAAATGCGACGCCCCGGGCGCATGCCACCCGGTGATCAGCCCGTCCACCGCCCGCGCGGGCCGCGACCCGTCCAGCACCAGCTCCGTCCACCCGGCCGCCGCATGCACCGATCCATCGGCCCCCGTGGCGGATTCGAGCGCCCGCGTCACGGTGGTCCCGACGGCCACCACCCGCCCGCGTTCGGCATGCGTCGCATTGACGAGCCTGGCCGTCATCTCCGGCACCGCGAATCGCTCGGGACTCGGCGGCTCGCCGGACTCGGGCGAGGAGACACCGGTATGCAGCGTGATCGGCGCGAGCCCCACCCCACCGGCCACCAGCTCGGTCACCAGCCCTTCGGTGAAAGGCCGCCCCGCACTGGGCATTTCCGCGCTTCCGGGCTCGCGGCCGAACACCGTCCGATAGTAGGAAGCCGACCATCGCTCGGTGACATAGGAATAGGCGATCGGCCTGCCATGCCGCGCCAGCAGGACCCGGGCGTCCTCACCCGCGGTTCGCCCGGGCGCGATGATGTCCGCGATCCACAGGCGATCACCATCGGGCAGCCAGCGCGCCCACACCGTGGCGACATAGCCGGCCGGAAGCCGCACGCTCGCACCGCATTCCAGCGGCCGACCGCGCCAGGGCACGCCCGCCGGATCGCGCAGCTCGACGGCCCAGCGGCCATCGTCGAGCCGGGTCGAGAAGTGCAGCACGGCCGCGTCACCGTCGTAGTGCGCGTCCACCGCCGCATTGATCATGGCGGAGTTGTTGACCACCACCAGATCTCCGGGCCGCAGGAACGACGCAAGCTCCCGGAACCGGGCGTGGGTCAGCGTTCCGGCGTCAGCCACCATGAGCCGCACCTCATCACGGCCGAGACCGCGAGCCTCCGGCGGGCTGGTCGCGGAAAGTTCGTCGGGCAGGACGAAGGCGTGCGCGTCGAGACCGGCGGTCATATGGTCACCGGGCCTTCCGGCGAGGCGGCCACCAGCAATTCCGACGCGATGTATCGGCCGCTCGGCATGCGGGTGTCGAGGAGGTGGAGTAGGGCGGGGACGACGGTTTCGGGTTCGGGGCGGTCGGAGATGTCTTCGCCGGGGAAGGCGGCCTGGTGCATTTCGGTGCGCATGTCGCCGGGGTCGAAGCTGTAGATCCGCAGGGACGGGTTCTCGGCGGCGAGGACATTCGTGAGTTGGTCGAGGGCCGCTTTGGATGCGCCGTAGCCGCCCCAGCCCTCGTAGCCGCCGACCGCGGCGTCCGAGCTGATGTCCACGACGGTCCCGTCGGAGGCTCGGAGTGCGGGGAGGGTGAGTTGCAGGATCGCCAGCGGCGCAATCACATTGGTGTCGAGGACGGACGCCAGTTCCGCGAGTGGGTAGCGGTCCAGGGTGGGCAGGGGGCTCGGGCCGAGAGCGCTGGCGTTATTGAGCACCAGGTCCAGGCGCACGGAGCCGACGGCTTCCGCGATGCGCGCCCGGACTTCCGGGTCGGCGACATCGCCCGCGATGGCGTGCGCGCCGGTCGCGGCACGCACCTTGTCGAGTCGGTCCGCGCCGCGGGCGACGATGATCAGCTCCCAGTCCCGTTCGGCGAGGGCGAGCGCGACGGCTCGGCCGAAGCCCGCCGACGCCCCGGTGATCAGGGCGCGTTTCTTGATTTCAGGCATACCGCCATCGTGAAACCTGAACTTCACTCGAGGTCAATGAATTTCTCCGGGAGCGAAGGCCGGACACGTCACGAAGACCGAACACCTGACGAAATCCGAGCACAACGCGAATCGCTCCGACCCGTGGCGGGCCGGAGCGATCGGCGTCGCGTTCGGCGCTCAGGCGTTCTCCCGGGCGAAGCTGCGCGCGGCGATGACGACCAGCAGCGCCGAGACGGCCAGCGTCACGACCGTGCCGATGTAGACCTCGCGCGCTCCGAAGTCGCCGCGGAACAGCGCGCGGGCGGCATCCACGGTGTGCGAGAACGGATTCGCCTTGGCGATGTTCTGCAACCATTTGGGCCCGACCGTCATCGGCAGCAGGATGCCCGACAGCAGCATGATCGGCACCGACACCGAGTTCAGCAGCGAGGCCAGGGTGTCCTCCGAGCGCGCCCACAGACCCAGGGCGTAGGACGCGGCGGCCAGGCCACCACCCATGACCGCGATCAGCGCCAGCGACAGCACCAGGCCCAGCGGGTCGGGCCGCAGGCCGAAGGCCACCGTGGCCACCCCGACCAGCACCAGCGCCTGCACGGTCAGCACCGTCATGTCCTTGAGCACCCGGCCCAGCAGCAGCGCGCCACGCGGAGCCGGGGTGACCCGCTGCCGCTCGATCACACCCGCCCGCCATTCGGCCACGATGCCGAAACCGACGAACAGCGCACCGAACAGGCCGGTTTGGATGACGAGCGCCGGGGTGAGGATCTTCCACGGATCCGCGCCCGGACCCAGCGCCGGCGCGACGCCCTTCACCAGTGGCCCGAACAGCACCAGGTAGATGATCGGCTGCATCAGCCCGATGATGACCCAGACCGGATTGCGCAGATTGGCCCGCAGTTGCGACCAGTAGATCAGTCCGGTGTCGCGCAGGAATGTCATGACCGGTCTCCTTCCCGGAGCGAACGCCCGGTGAGCGTGAGGAATACGTCGTCGAGACTGGGCCGCTTGACGGTCAGCGAGCCGGGCGTGATGCCCTTGTCGGTCAACGCCTGTAGCAGCGGAACCACCGCGGCGTCACCGTGTTCGACGGTCAGGTGCACGAGACTCTTTCCGGCATGGCCGTTCTCGTGCCCCTCGGTGCGCAGCCGGGAGCGCAGCTGGAGCACCTCGGCGGCGACATCCATGGCCAGGTCGGCACCGGCGGAGTCGATTTCGAGGCTGATCACATCACCGGAGATGCGCCGTTTGAGCTCGTCGGGCGTGCCCTCGGCGACGATGGTGCCGTGATCCATGACCAGGATGCGGTCGCACAGCGCGTCCGCCTCTTCCAGGTAGTGCGTGGTCAGCGCGATGGTCGTCCCCTCGTCCCGCAGCCGCCGGATGTGATCCCACAGATTGGCCCGGCTCTGCGGATCCAGTCCCGTGGTGGGTTCGTCGAGGTAGATGAGCGTCGGCCGGTGCACCAGCCCGAGCGCGATATCCACCCGCCGCCGCTGCCCACCCGAGAGCTGCGAGCACTTGCGCCGCTCCAGCCCGTCGAACTCCAGGGCCTTGGCCAGCTCGGCCGCATTGCGCCGGGCATCGTCCTTGGTGAGCCCGAAAAGCCGTGCCTGCAGCACCAATTCGTCCTCGACCAGCTCGTATTCGTTGGTCGCTCCGCCCTGGGGCACGTACCCGATGCGGGAGCGCACGGTCCGCGACTGGGTGCGCAGATCCGCGCCGACCACGGTCGCCTCGCCCGCGGTGGGCGCGAGCAGGGTCGAGATCATGCGCAGGGTGGTGGTCTTGCCCGCCCCGTTGGGCCCGAGCAGCCCGATGATCTCCCCGCAGTGCACGTCGAAGTCGATGCCGGAGACCGCTTGCACGTCACCGGTTTTGGTCTTGAATGTCCGGGCCAGCCCACGTACCCGGATCACCGGGTCGGTGGGTTCACCACGAACGGGTGATGTCGTTTCCACCCGTCCAACGGTAGAAACGACCACCCGATTAGTCAAGCTTGACTATTAAAACTTGATTAGCTGATCGGTGGCGGGATTGGAGCACCGCCCATGGTCCCCGACCAGGCATCGAGCTCACCGGCCTCGATCCGGTGCAGGGTCTGACGTGACCATTCGAGGTCGGCGCGAACATGGGCCGCCGCCAATCGAATCGAATCGGCCACGTGATGCGGCGTCGCCTCGCGCGGATCCCCGCTGCCCGCCAGAATCCGCTCCACCTCGTGGTCGAGATACACCAGATCCGCCTCGAACTTCAGGATCCGGCTGTTCAACGCCGCCACCACCTCGTCCTTGGGCGCATGCGGAAACAGCGCCACCGCCGCGAAATACGGGTGCTTGAGCAGGTCCGCCGAGAACAGCGACACCCGCAGCATCTCGCCGAATTCCTTCTCTCCCTCCGGCGTCAGCCGATACGTCCGCCGCTCCGGCCGCGCCCCCTCCTGCCCGACGCCCTCCACCGAGATGAGCCCGTCGCGTTCCAGCGTGTTCAGCGCGCTGTAGATCGAGCCGGGCTTCACATTCGCCCAGTTGTCCGCGTCCCAGGACAGCAATTCGCGGCGAACGTCGTAGCCGTGCACGGGTTGCAGCAGCCGCACCACCGCGAGCACCAGCAATCTGGTTGTTGGAACAGACATATTCGCAGGTTAGCCCGCCCGGCCCGGCGCACCTACCGGACGTCCCGGGGACAAAGAAAAAGCCGCCCGGTCCGAGAACCGGGCGGCCCGCTGGCACGCGTGGATCAGGCGGCTAGTCGCTGCCGATCCGAATCCTTTGCCGCGGCGCTCTTTTCGACCTCGTTGAAGCCGGGGCGGCCGCTGCCGATGAAGGCCACCAGCCACGACGCCACCGCGGCGAAGCGGTTGCGGAAGCCGACCAGGTAGAACAGGTGGACCGCCAGCCAGGTGACCCAGGCCAGGAAGCCGGTGAACTTCACCTTGTCATTGATCTTGGTGACCGCGGCGAATCGGCTGATCACCGCCATCGAACCCTTGTCCCAGTACTTGAACGGAGTCGCGGCGGCCGTCTTGCCGCGGATGATGTCGGCCACGTGGCGGCCCTCCTGCATGGCGACCGGCGACTGGCCCGGGTAGCCGTTGAGGAAGGTCATGTCGCCGATGGCGAAGATGTCGGCGTGGCCGCCGACGGTGCAGTCCGGATTGATGAGAAGGCGTCCGGCGCGATCGGTTTCACAGCCGGTGGCCTCGGCCAGGACCTGGGCGAAGGCGCCCGCGGCGACGCCCGCCGACCACACCACGGTCTCGGCGGCGATGCCGCGCTCCACGCCGTCCTTGCTCTTGACGGTGACCTTGCCGTCGTCGATATCGGTGACGAAGGTGTCGACCAGGACCTCCACGCCGCTCTTCTCCAGCGACTGCTTCGAATACTCCGAGAGCCGACCGCCGAAGGGCGGCAGCACGACCCCCGCACCCTCCACGAGAGTGACCGAATCCTCCAGGTGGAAATACCTTTTCGCGAGTTCCTTGAGCTGACCGGCGACCTCGACGCCGGTCGCGCCCGCACCGACCACCACGAAGCTGAGCAGGCGGCGACGGGTCTCCGGGTCGGCGGTCTTCGCCTGCTCGAAGACCCGCTCGATCTGCGCGCGCAGGGCGCGGGCGTCGTCGATGGTCTTGAGCGAGAAGGTCTTGTCCGCGAAATCGTCGCGGCCGAAGTAGGACTGGCTAGCGCCGGTGGCCGCGATGAGCTTGCCGTAGCGGATCTTGCGCGGGCCCTCGGGGGTTTCGTAGGTGAGGATCGCGTTGGGAGCGTCGACCGCGGTCACCTTGCCCAGACGGGTCTCGCCCTGCTTGTGATTCCGGAGAATATTCGCGATGGGTGGGGCGATCTCGTCCGAGGCCAGCACACCGGTCGCTACCTGATAGAGAAGCGGCTGGAAAAGATGCTCGGGGGTACCCGAGATGAGGACGTAGCGGATCCCCGACTTGTTCAACTGCTTCGCGGCGGCCAGCCCACCGAAGCCCGATCCGACGATGACGACATCGGCGGTTTCGATCTCCGCCTCCACGTTGTACATGACTGCTCCCTTCTGTCATGACTAACCGTGATTCGGAACGCGCTTGTTCCAGGGGTCAGGGCGCATAATCAAGATGACTCTTATCTACGTTGATCATGAATTGGAGAGATGCCATGGAGCTGCGCCAACTGGCCTACTTCGTGGCGGTCTGCGAGGAGCTGAGCTTCAGCCGGGCCGCGAGCCGCTGCTTCATCTCGCAGTCGGCCATCAGCCATCAGATCGCCCGGCTGGAACGCGACCTCGGCGTGAACCTCTTCGAGCGCTCGACAAGATCGGTCGTACCCACCGATGCGACCACCCGGCTACTTCCTCTTGCGAAGCAAATGCTGAGCCTGGAATCCGCCATTCGCGCAGCTGTACGGGCTTCCGGACCACGAATTCGCCTGGCGGCCAATATGAGCTTCGCAACAAGATCGCTCTCCGCCATTGCCGCGGCACGCGAGGCGCATCCGGGCGCGGAGATCGAATTCGTCATCAAGCCCTTCCGCCAGCGCATTCAGGCCGTAGCCGACGGCGACTGTGATCTTGCTCTCATCCGGGGCAGCGTGGACCAGCCGGGGCTGACCGTCGAACAGCTCTGGGTCGAGGATCCGGTCATCGGCACCTCCACCTCGCACCCCCTCGTCCAGCGCGGCGGCGACGTCACCCTCGCCGAATTGGGGGCCTATCCCCTGCTGCTCCCGCCGGAGTCCGAACAGGTGCTGCTGCACAACGTCGTCTGCGGCGCGTTCGCCGACCTCCCCACCGGACCGGTCTTCGGCCCGCCCATCCCGCCCGACCACACCGCCACCATGGAACTGATCAACCGCCCCGACGCCTGGACCATCCTCTACGCCGACAGCCAGACCGAGGGCATCGCCACCCTCCGCCTCTCCGATCACCCGCTGCGCATCCCGGTCTCCGCCGTGACCCGCAGCGAGGGCCGCACCTCCCCGATCGTCACCACCCTGCTCGCCGCGCTGCATTGTTCCTGAGCCGCCACGCGATTGGGTAGGCACGCGCGGCCACGCCGTCCTAGGCTGAGATCGTGGGGCAGGACAGCATGCGGGCCTCCGACAAGGACCGCGAACAGATCGTCGACCGGCTACGGGTGGCCATGGACGAGGGGCGGATCACGCTCTACGAATTCGATTCCCGGCTGCAGCAGGTGTATTCGGCCAAGACCTACGGGGAACTCACGCCGATCCTGTCCGACCTGCCGGTGCCACGGGCCCCCGGCCGGGCCGCCGTGACCGATCCGGCGAGCGTCCCGGTCTGGGTCAAGATCATGTGGACGCCATGGGTTTTCGTGAACGCGCTGTGCCTGGTGATCTGGCTGGCCACCGGCATGGGCTACTTCTGGCCGATCTGGGTGGCCGTGCCGTGGGGACTGGCGCTGTTCATCCCCACCACGGTGGGCGTGCTCGTGCAGCGGGACGGGAACCGCCGCCGGGCCGCACGCGAACAACATGGGCGGCAATAACTTTCGGCAATCAGGCCGGATTCGCCGATCACGCCAGGGCGGTCGCGACCGCGCGGTGCAGCCGCAGATCCTCGGGCTCCTCGTCCTCGACGGCCCAGGCGATTTCCTCCATCGCCCTCATGAACGCCCAGGCGCGGGCGCGATCGGCATCGACCCCCAGCGCCGCGGCCGTCCGCCCGACCACCACCCCGGCATGCTCGGGTGCCGGATCGCTCTGCACCTGGATCATCACCAGGAACCCGGCATCGAACGCGGCCTCCCCTAGATACGCCTTCGGATCGATGAGCAGCCACGGCTCCCGTTCCGCCGCAACGACATTGCCCAGATGGGTATCCCTGTTGACCACCAGCAACGGCCCGTCCGGCACCGCCAGCTCGGCACAGCGCTGAGCGGCCCCCGCCAGCAGCCGAGCCGGAATCACCTCGGCGACTTCGGCTTCCGGCTCGCCGAACATCCGCTCCCACTCCGCGACCATCCCCGCCGCGGTCGGCAACTCCGGAAACCCCTCCGGCACCGCGACCGGTTCCCGCCGCAGCCGCCGGTACAACCCGCACGCCTGTTCGACCCTCCCGATATTCTCCGCGCGCCCCTCGAGACTCGGAAACCCCGGCTGATACAGCAATTCCGTCCCCGGCCGCGCCCACTCGAGCAGCATCGCACCGGTCTCCGGATCGAACTCGTACAGCCGCACCGCCCCGTCCCCGCCATAGCAGTACAGCCCGGTCGGCTCCCCTCAGTTCTCCTCATCGACCACCGGAACCTTCAGCACGGCAACCGAACCGTCCGCGCGCCGCACCGGCGCGACCCAGGAATGGGTGCCACCACCGAAGCTCGCGCCGACGACCTCCAATCCCCACACCGCGCACAGCCGCTCCACCACCCCGGGAAGTGCCGCGAGCCACCGCGGCCCGCGGCCCGCGAAACTCTCCGCGATGTTCTCGGCAACGTCGGGCGGCAGTGAGATCTCCATCGGCCCAGCTTGCCGCAGCCTCGCACCACCCGGCGAACGGACTGGTTCGTGTCTCCCGAGGGCCCCGAGTTCCGTGGGCCCACCCGGACACGGCCTATTCCGCAGCGTCGGCACCCGCTCGGCCGCCGTCCTCGCCACCCGCCCCGAATACCTGCTCGGCACTGACGAATCCGAGCGCCACCAGCTCGCCCGCCAGGTCGTCGAGGTCTCCACCACGGACGCCGGCGGCCGGTTCAGGTACCGCATCGACGACCTCCGGCTCGGTCGCCGCCACATCCTCCTCGCCTCCGGCCGCGTCTTCTTCGGCCCCGGCGACGTCCGCTTCGGCCCCGGCGACGTCTTCGTCGGTGGATCGGAGCTCCTCCGGTGACTCCGGGGCGGCTGCGGTCTCGCTCCCGTCACCGTTCTCGCCTGCTCCGGTAGCCGCGTCGGTGGCTTCCGCACTGGCCGAACCGGAGACCACAGCCTCCTGCGGCGCATCGATTTCGGCTGCCGGTGAGCCGACGGGTTCGGGCGATGTCGCCGACTGCGGCACCTCGGGGAGGGGGGTCTCGTGGACGGTGCGCCAGAGGTGGGTGCGGCCGTCCGTGACCAGCGCGGCGGTGACGGTCCGGCGACCGGTCCGGGCGTCGCCCACCCGGTTCTCGGCGATGAACCGGACGACGATCAACTGGCCGCTGCGCGCGACCTCCGAGCCTTCGGAGACCTCGATCCGCACTCCTGCCAGCACATTTCGAGCGGACCACAGGCTGGAGAGGAAGGTCTCCCGATCCACCGCCTGCCCGGTCGTCACCACCGAGGTGAACTGCTCGTCCAGCGCCCCGGAGATCCGGTCGAACACCTTGAGCGGCGCGTCCGAGCCCAGCCATTCGGCCAGATCGAAATGCAGCGCCGCCACGATCGCGGTCAGCTCGGCAGCATCGGACCCGAGCCCCGCCACATCATCAGCCTTCTTGGCGACCGGCTCCTCGGCCCGCCGTCGCCGAGGATCGAATCGCCCACGCACCGGCTCAGCGTGCCCGACCGCCGCCGCCCGGGCAACCGCAGCTAGCCGACGTGTGCCCCGGCACTCCAGCAGTGGGGGTTGGTCAGCACGCACCACAGCAAGCTCAGCGATTGAGCGCTCTGCGACGCGCTGCCGGTCAGCGTGGAACCAGAGTCCGCGGTGTCGGTGGCCACCGGGGTCGCGGGCATGTCGGTCAGCGGCAGGGGCGTTGGCCCCCAAACCTAGGTCGCGCAGGAACTCCGACCCCCGCACAAAACGAATGTCCCCCGGCCATTCCGGCCGGGGGACATTCAATTGCGTTTCACCGCGGGGGCATCAGCCCTTGTGGGCCTTCACGGCCTCGGTGAGCTGCGGGGCGACATTGAACAGGTCGCCGACGATGCCGTAGTCGCTGATCTCGAAGATCGGGGCCTCTTCGTCCTTGTTGACGGCCACGATGGTCTTCGAGGTCTGCATGCCGGCGCGGTGCTGGATGGCGCCGGAGATGCCGAGGGCGATGTACAGCTGCGGGGAGACCGTCTTACCGGTCTGGCCGACCTGGAACTGGCCCGGGTAGTAGCCGGAGTCGACGGCGGCACGCGAAGCGCCGACGGCGGCACCGAGGGCGTCGGCCAGCGGCTCGACGACCTTGCCGAAGTTGTCGGCCGAGCCGACGCCACGGCCACCGGAGACCACGATCGCGGCCTCGGTGAGCTCGGGGCGGTCGCCGCCCACATTCGGCTCACGCGAGACGACCTTGGTGACGCCCTCTTCCTGCGCGGCCAGCTCGACGGCGACCTTCTCGCCGGCGGCGGCCTGCGGGGCGGCCTCGATGGCTCCCGGGCGCACCGAGATCACCGGCACGTCGCCGGTGGCCTTGGCGTCCACGGTGAACGCGCCACCGAAGATGGAGTGCTGCACCGAACCGTCACCGTTCACGGCGATGGCGTCGATGAGCAGACCGGAACCGATGCGGGCGGCCAGGCGACCCGACACCTCCTTGCCCTCCGCGGTGGCGGCGACCAGGATCGCGGCCGGGGCGGCGGACTCGGACAGGGCGGCCAGCGCGTCGACCTTGGGGGTGACGAGGAAGCCCTCGGCGTCGTCGCCCTCGGCGACGTAGATCTTCTCGGCGCCGGCGGCGGCCAGGGCGTCACCCAGCTTGTCGGCGGTGCCGGGGGCGGCGACCACGACGGCGGCCGGGGTGCCGAGCGAACGCGCGGCGGTGAGGAGTTCGGTGGTCACCTTCTTGGGCGCACCGTCAGCGTGCTCCACGAGCACCAGTACTTCTGCCATTTTTCCTTCTCCTGAAAGTCGTTGTGCCCGGGGGACTTAGATGATCTTCTGGCCGACCAGGTAGGTGGCAATCTGGTTGCCGCCCTCGCCCTCGTCGACGATCTTCTCGCCCGCCGTGCGCGCCGGCTTCGGGGTCACACCGGTCACCTGGGTGCCGGCGTTCGCAACGCCCACGGTCTCCGGGTCGACGCCCAGATCCGCCAGGGTGAAGGTCTGAACTTCCTTCTTCTTGGCGGCCATGATGCCCTTGAAGGACGGGAAGCGCGGCTCGTTGATCTTCTCGGTGACCGAGACGATGGCCGGGAGGGTGGCCTCGAGCTTGAACACGCCCTCGTCGGTCTCGCGCTCGCCGGCGATGCGCTCGCCGTCGACGGTCAGCTTGCGCAGGTGGGTCAGCTGCGGCAGGCCCAGGTACTCGGCGATGATGGCCGGAACGGCACCGGCGCGACCGTCGGTCGCCTCGTTGCCCGCGATGACCAGTTCGATGCCCTCGATCTGGCCGAGCGCGGCGGCCAGGATGTAGGCGGTCTGCACGGCGTCGGAGCCGTGGATGGCGTCATCCTTGATGTGGATGGCCTTGTCGGCGCCCATGGACAGCGCCTTGCGGATGGCCTCGGTGGCCCGCTCCGGACCGGCGGCCAGCACGGTGACCTCGCCGCCCTGCGCCTCCTTGATCAACAGCGCCTCTTCGACGGCGCGCTCGTTGATCTCATCGAGGATGGCGTCGGCGGCCTCGCGGTCGAGCGTGAAGTCCCCGCTGGAGAGCTTGCGCTCGGACCAGGTGTCGGGAACCTGCTTGATCAGTACGACGATGTTCGGCATGGGTCTTCGTCGACCTCCTGTTCTGGTGGCACTGGGGTGGCGGTCGCACGATCGTTCGCCGTACGTCCACAAGTAGCTCGTTCGGGAGATTACCCTACGTTAAGTTACTCGTGGGTAACTTACGGTGTGAGTTTCTGCATCGGTTGATCCGGTCGCGGGTGTGATATGCGCAACCGCTAACGTCGGAGCGGTGAGTGACGCCGTGAGTCCTGTTGAAAACCCCACCGATCCCCTGCCTTTGACCGGTGAGCGGACCGTGCCCGGCATCGCCGAGGAAAACTACTGGTTCCGGCGGCACGAGATCGCTTACGTGCGGATGCTCGAGCAGTGCGCGGGCCAGGTCGTGCTGGAGGCGGGCAGCGGAGAAGGCTACGGGGCCAACATGATCGCGGGCGTCGCGGCGCAGGTCACGGGCCTGGACTATGACGACAGCGCGGTCGCGCACGTGCGCGCCAAGTACCCGCGGGTGGAGATGGTGCAGGGCAATCTGGCCGAACTGCCGCTCGCCGACGCCTCGGTCGACATCGTGGTGAACTTCCAAGTGATCGAGCACCTTTGGGATCAGTCGCAGTTCCTGCGCGAGTGCCTGCGGGTGCTGCGGCCCGGCGGCAAGCTGTTGATCTCGACGCCGAACCGGATCACCTTCTCGCCGGGGCGCGACACGCCGCTCAACCCTTTCCACACCCGTGAGTTGAACGCGGCGGAGATGACCGAACTTCTCGCCGAGGCCGGTTTCACCGTCGAATTGATGGCGGGGATCTTCCACGGCCCCGAACTCGTGGCGCTGGACCGGAAGTGGGGCGGGTCGATCATCGACGCGCAGATCGAACGGGCGCTCGCGGGCGAGCCGTGGCCCGCGGATCTGGCGGCGGATGTGGCTGCCGTGCGCATCGACGATTTCGAGCTGGTCGCCGACTCCGAGCGGGATATCGATGCCAGCCTGGATCTGCTGGCCATCGCGGTGAAGCCGTGAGTCACAGCGGTGAAGCCGTGAGCGACAACGCTTCCCAGGTGCCGGGCCAGTTCACGCTGGTGCTGCATTCGCACCTGCCGTGGCTGGCCCATCACGGGCGCTGGCCGGTCGGCGAGGAGTGGCTCTACCAGTCGTGGGCGGCGTCGTACCTGCCCGTCGCGAAGGTCTTGAGAACCCTTGCGGCCGAAGGTCGTTCGCATCTGCTCAGCCTGGGGATCACGCCGGTGCTGGCCGCGCAGCTGGACGATCCGCACTGTCTGAAGGGTATGCATCACTGGCTGGGGAACTGGCGGCTGCGCGCGGACGAGGCGTCCATGGCGGGCAATACCGCGCTCGGCGGGCACGAACATCGGCTCGCCGATGCGGCCTTGGACGATTTCGAGACGCGGTGGATGCACGGGGCCTCGCCGGTGTGGCGCGAACTCATCGACGCCGAGGCCATCGAGCTGCTGGGCGGTCCGCTCTCGCATCCGTTCCAGCCGCTGCTGGACTCGCGGCTGCGGGAGTACGAGCTGGTCGAGGGACTCGCGGACGCGCGGGCGCGGTGGGGGCACACGCCCGCCGGCATCTGGGCTCCCGAATGCGGATTCACGCCCGGCATGGAGCGCACCTACGACCGGGTCGGCATCTCGCACTTCATGGTGGACGGTCCCGCGCTGCGCGGCGACACCACGCTCGGGCGGCCGGTCTGGGATTCGGATGTGGTCGCCTTCGGGCGGGATCTGACCGTCAGCTATCGGGTGTGGTCGCCGAAATCCGGGTATCCGGGGCAGCCCTACTACCGTGATTTCCATCACTACGATCACGCCACCGGGCTCAAACCCGCGCGCGTCACGGGCAAGACCGTCGCCGGTCCCGACAAGGCCCCTTACGATCCCGAACTCGCCGCCGCGGCCATCGAGAAGGATGTCGCGGACTTCGTGGCGACGGTGCGCGAGCGGTTGATCTCGGAGTCGGCGCGCATCGGCCGCCCGGCTCTGGTGGTGGCCGCCTTCGACACCGAACTGTTCGGGCACTGGTGGCACGAGGGCCCGCAGTGGCTCGCGCAGGTGCTGCGCGCCCTGCCCGAGGCCGGGGTCACCGTCGGCACCCTCGCCGACGCGCGAGCCCGCGGCTACGTGGGCGAACCGGTCGAATTGGCCGACTCCTCCTGGGGTTCGGGCAAGGACTGGCGGGTGTGGGCCGGGGACCAGGTCGCGGATCTGGTGGAGCTGAACGCCGAGGTGGTGCGGCTGGCGCTGGACACCCTGGACAAGATGCGCGTGGACGCGTCCGGGCTGCGCGACAGCGTTGCCGATCAGCTGCTGCGGGAGGCGATTCTCGCCGTCTCCAGCGACTGGGCGTTCATGGTGTCCAAGGATTCCGCGGCCGGGTACGCACGTGACCGAGCCCATCAGCACGCCCACGCAGTGCGCGAGATCGCCGCGGCGGTTGCCGCCGGGCAACTCGCCAAAGCGGGGCAGTTGGCGGCAGGATGGTACGCGGCCGACGGACTCTTCCCCGCGCTCGACGCGCGCAGGCTCGGCCCCGCCTCAGAAGGACCCGCATGAAGATCTTGATGGTGTCGTGGGAGTACCCACCGGTTGTTGTCGGTGGGCTGGGCCGCCACGTCCATCACCTCGCCGTCGAACTGGCCGCCGCCGGGCACGAAGTCGTCGTGCTGGCGCGCCGGCCCATGGGCACCGACGCCACCACCCACCCGACGCACTCCTTCATCGAGGAGGGCGTACTGGTGGTCGCGGTCGCCGAGGACCCGCCCGCCTTCGACTTCGGCGAGGACATGCTGGCCTGGACGCTGGCCATGGGCCACGCCATGGTGCGGGCCGGGATCGCGCTGAACAAGCCGGGCATCGGCGAGGGCTGGACGCCCGACGTCGTGCACGCCCACGACTGGCTGGTGGCGCACCCGGCCATCACGCTGGCCGAGTATTACGACGTGCCTTTGGTTTCCACCATTCACGCCACCGAAGCCGGACGGCATTCCGGCTGGGTCTCGGGGCGGGTGAACCGTCAGGTGCATTCGGTCGAGTGGTGGCTGGCGCACGAATCCGACGCGCTCATCACGTGTTCGGAGTCCATGAAGGACGAGGTGCACCGGCTCTACGGTGCCGAACGCGTCCCGATGACGGTGATCCGCAACGGCATCGACGTGGGCGCGTGGACCTTCCGCGAGCGCGCCCCCCGCTCAGGCCCGCCGCGTCTGCTCTACGTCGGCCGCCTCGAATACGAGAAGGGCATCCAGGACGCCATCGCCGCCCTCCCCCGCATCCGCAAGGCCCACCCCGGCACCACTCTGACCGTCGCGGGCATCGGCACCCAATTCGATTGGCTCCGTGAGCGTGCCCGCGCCCACCGCGTGGCCCGCGCCGTCAGCTTCGTCGGCAAGCTCGACCACACCGACCTCCTCGGCTGGCTGCACAGCGCCGACGCGATCGTATTGCCCTCGCGCTACGAGCCTTTCGGCATCGTGGCCCTGGAAGCCGCCGCCGCGGGCACCCCACTGGTCCCCTCCACCGCGGGCGGTCTCGGCGACCTGGTCACCGATGGCGTCACCGGCGCGTCCTTCGAACCGGCCGACGTGAACGGCGTTGCGGAAGCGGTCATCTCGGTCCTCGACGACCCGGCCGCCGCCCAGGACCGCGCCTGGTCCGCCCGCGAACGGTTGACCGCCGACTTCGCCTGGGACGTGGTCGCACAGGAGACCGCCCTGGTCTACCAGTCCGCCAAGCGCCGCGTCCGCACTCCACTGGGCCGCCCCGCCATCTCGGAACGCCCACTGCCGGAACGGGATCCGAACCAGCCGTACTGAATCGTGCCCGGGGCCCGCCGACCCGGGCGGTGAATCGGGCGAGTTCGGACCAGCTCATCCGGTTCGGACATATTTTCGATTCATGGTCATACCGTCAGCAGATGGTCAGTTCGAAGCACGAGGCGATGCATCGGCTCTTCCAGAGCCATCCCGAGGTATTCGAGCGGGCCTTCACCGCGCTGAATCTCCCATTCCCCAAACCCCTTTCGGTCGCCTTGCTGCCGAACGACCTGACCGAGATCGAGCCGTTGGAACGACGCGTGGACACGCTACTGCGCGTCGACACCGACGAGGGACCGTTCCTCCTGTTGGTAGAGGCTCAAGGCCGCGACGACAAGCGGAAGCCGAGCTCGTGGGCCTACTACCTTGCGCACGTGTATGCGAAGTACGATCTGCATCCGGTCCTGCTTGTCGTCTGTCAGGACACCGCGACCGCAGCCTGGGCCACAGGGCCGCTTCGCATCGGCCCGCGCCAGTGGACCAGCCTCGTCGTGCACCCTCTGGTCTTGGGCCCGCACAACGTCGCTCCGGTGACCGATGTGTGTGACGCTGTCAACGACATCCCGCTGACCACTCTCTCCGCCATCACTCACGCCAACGATGCGAATATCGGTGACATACTGAAGACGCTTGCCACCGCATTGCAGAAGATCGACGAGGACGACGCCCTGATCTTCGCCGAACTCACCGAACTCGGACTGGGCAAGAGCCCGGCTGGCAACCCCGGAGACAGTTGATGACCGTGGACCTCTCATTCTTCCGCTCCGAGACATCCCAACGCCTCCGTGCCCAGGGCCGCAGCGAAGGGCTCGTAGAAGGACGTACCGAAGGGCTCGCCCAGGCCGTTCTTCACACTCTCGATCGCCGCGGAATCGCCGTATCCGCCGACGCACGCACGCGGATCATGTCCTGTGCGGATTCCGAGCGTCTGCTGAATTGGCTGGACGTGGCCACGACCGCCGTCGAGGTGGACGAGCTCTTCCGAGACGAGTCGTAGCCATCTGCGCGGCACTGTAACCGGGTAGGCGTCAGTTGAAGTCGCAGCCCGGGTTCGAGGCGTCCTCGGCAAGCGGACTGCCCGCGGGCAGCACATACAACACGTCGAGAATCTGCGGTTCGCTGCCGAGATTCCGTTCGATATGAACATTGCCGGTTCCGGCCCGCTCTACGAACGCGGTACCCGGCCCACCGGTCTGATCCACCGCACAGGTCGAGTCATAGTGGGCGGTCTGCCCCTGCCGCACATACGCGTACAAGGCGCCGTCGTGATAGTGCCACCCCGTGGAACCCCCTGGCGCAATGGTGATCT
Source organism: Nocardia seriolae NBRC 15557 (assembly GCF_007990715.1). Lineage (GTDB taxonomy): Bacteria > Actinomycetota > Actinomycetes > Mycobacteriales > Mycobacteriaceae > Nocardia > Nocardia seriolae. Next base: position 46,498 of record NZ_BJWY01000031.1, read on the forward strand.
CACGCAGAATGTATTCGTTGCCGCCGATGGTGGTCTGCGACAGGATCACCGCGGTGATCCCGCTCGACGGCGTCGCATGTGCGGTCGCGGTGCACGCTCCCACCAGCGCGACGGACGCCAAACCGGTCAGCACAGCTCGAAATCCGCGAGTCACGGGCTCACGCTAGCGCGGTGATTCCGACTCCGCAGAGCGAAATAGATCAAGCATCCATCTTCTTCAGCACCTTCTGGACAGTGAGGAAGGTTCGGGTGGTGATGTCTTTGGCGAGGGTCTTTTCGACTACGGCCATGAAGTTGGTGGTGCTGGGGTTGGTGTTGTCGATTACCGAGAGGAGGGCCGCGGCTTCGGGGTCGAAGCGGATTATGCGGACGGTGCCGGTGTCGTCGGCGGGGAAATTCGGGAGGGAGTTGGGGGTCTCGCGGAGGAAGGTTACGACGAGGTAGGTCTCGCGGCAGTGGGTGAGGCCTGCGAAAGGGTCGGAGTCGACCAGGGTTTGGAGTTGGGAACGGGTGCGGATGAGGGTGCCGCCGGGGATGCCGAGTTCGGTGTTCAGCGCCTGCTGGATTTTGGATTCCAGGGCGGGGACGTTCGACTCGCGGGTTTGGAAGACGACGTTGCCGCTGGAGAGGAGGGTGCTCACCTTCTCGAAGCCGAGGCCCTCGAAGACGCCGCGGAGTTTTTCGCCGCGCATATTGGGGTTGGAGGGCATGATCCCGCGCAGGAAGGCGGCGTAGCTGTGCATGGGCTAGAAGCTACCTGCGCGGGGTGACGGAATCAGGAGGCGGTGACGCCGTTCTTCTTGCGTTCGATGTCGGCGAGGGCGGCGGCTTGGGCGGCGCGCTTCTCGGCGGCGTCGTCCCAGGTGACCTTGCGGTTCTTGACGACCTTGGCGGGGGCGCCGACGGCGATGGAGTAGTCGGGGATGTCGCCCTTGACCACCGCGTGGGCGCCCAGGACACAGCCGCGGCCGACCAGGGTGGAACGCAGCACGGTGACCTTGGCGGCGATCCAGGTGTCGGGGCCGATCCGGACCGGGGACTTCACGATGCCCTGATCCTTGATGGGCATATTGATGTCGTCGGTGACGTGGTCGAAGTCGCAGATGTAGCACCAGTCGGCGACCAGGGTGGATTCGCCGATCTCGATATCGAGGTAGGTGTTGACGACATTGTCCTTGCCGAACACCACCTTGTCGCCGATGCGCAGCGAACCCTCGTGGCAGCGAATGGCATTGCCGTCGCCGATGTGCACCCAGCGGCCGATCTCGAGACGCCCGAGTTCGGGGGTGGCGTGGATTTCCACATTGCGGCCCAGGAACACCATGCCGCGCAACACCACGTGCGGGTTGGCCAGCTTGAACTTGGCCAGCCGGTAGTACCGGACCAGATACCAGGGCGTGTACGCGCGGTTGGCGAGCACCCACTTGAGCGAGGCGGGGGTGAGGAAACGGGCCTGCTCCGGATCCCGGCGGCGCGAACCCCGCCAACGCGCGCTCAGCGGTGCGCCCCACATGCTCGTCACGTACTGCTCCCTGTGTTCACCGGTCGTTTCGATGAGGGTATCCGTCCCCTTCGCGGGGCGTGAAAGTAGGCTGTGCTCCGGCTGTAGCGGCCCGGGGTAAATCTACAGACTTCCGTACTGGCAGAAGGGACACCAGCAGGTGCGAAACGGCAGGCGGCAGACCGGACGTGAACGACGGACCCGGACCGGGGCCAAGGTGCTGGCCACCGCGGCGGCCGGGCTATTCACGCTCAGCGCGTGCACCTACGGCAGCACCAAGGTCGACGATATCGGCGTCGGGCCCGGCAAGGGCTGGCCGCTGGCCTTCCGCGACGCCCACAACAGCGGGTCCAGCCCGGTGACCGGATCGCGCAAGCTGGCGCTGAATTGGTCACGGCCGGTGGGCGGTCCGGTCGCGCAGCCGGTCATGGTGGGCGGCGACGGGCAGCTGTACGTCACCACCCGCACCGCCGCGTGCAACATTCTGTCGTTCCAGATGCCGACCGGCCGCAAGCGCTTCTGCAATCCGCTGGGTCCCAGCGCCATCGACGGCGGCGCGGCGGTGGACGGCACCGGCAATATCTATGTCGGCGACGACGGCGCGGTGAACTCCTTCAATAATCTGGGTCAGCCGCGCTGGCGCACGCCCGCGGCGGGGACGCCGGTGTCGGTGCAGTTCACCGGCGACGGAAAGGTCCTGTCCGTGACGCAGTCCGGGCAGATCGACGTGCTCGCGCGGCAGACCGGCGAACGCGAGGTCCCCACCTTCCAGCTGCTCGGTGAACCGGATTTCCTGGCCAATCCGTCGCTGAACCGCCCGCCGGACAGCCAGGGTCTGGAGGACTGCGCGACCGGCGGGCCGCAGTGCCCGGTCGCGAATGTGTCGGCGGTGGACCAGAAGTCGGGACGGTTCTACGCGACGCTGTGGAAGCCCGGCGACGGCACCGCGGCGCTGCTCGCACTCACCTACGACGGCAAGGTAGTCCGCGTCGACTGGGACGCGAAGATGCTCAACGAGGGCAGCGCCACCAGCCCGGCGCTCTCGGCGGACGGGAACACCGTCTACGTCGGCGACAATACGAACCGGCTGATCGCCGTGGACGCCGCGACCGGGCGCACCAAATGGACGCAGGACCTCGGTTTCCCGGCGCGCGGCGGGATCTCGGTGGCCGACGGGCTGCTGGTGCCCGCGGGCGACGAGGGGCACCTGGTCGCGCTGCGCGACAAGGGCGACAGCGCCGAGATCGCCTGGGAGCGTAAGGATCTGGAGCTGCGGGGGCGGCCGGTGCAGACCGCGGGCGGCACCGGGTACACGGTCGCGCCGATCGGCGACAAGCTGACCCTGGTCACCTTCGACACCCGCACGGGCGCGACCGTGCAGTCCAATGAGCTGCCGGGCGCGGAGGGCACCACCGTCGGTACCGCGGTGGGCGACAAGGGCGAGGTCGTGGTGACCACCCGCATCGGCGAGCTGTTCGTCTTCAAGCCCGAGAAATAGCGGGCGCGATTTCACGCTTGACCTTGCCCCTGGGTCAACCCTCCATCCTGATTTCGGGAGCCTTCCTCATGGCGAGGAACGGCTCTTCCAGGAGGGAGGCGAATCATGACGACCGCATCGATTCCCGCCGCGGCGATCCGCGTGCGCGGTCTCGAGAAGTCCTACGGGAAGCTCGCGGTGCTGCGCGGACGGTCAACGCAGAGTTTGCGCGAAGGCGTCGACATTGGCCGATACGCGCCGCAGGAGATCCAGCAGCGTGCGGTAGTCGTCGGCGCTGAGGCCCTCGGTGGCGGCGGTGCGTTGAATCTGGATGCGCGCGAACAGTTTCGCGTGCGCGTCGATGCCCGCCGGGGTGAGCGCGTACCGGCTCGCCGCGTCCTCGACGATCCAGCCGCGATCGAGCAGCGCGCCGACATACGGTACCGAATCAGTCCAGCGGAACCCGATCAGTCCGGCCGCACCGAATCGAGTACCTGCACGGCACGTTCGAGCATGCCCATCAGCGCTTCGCGCTCGGCGTCGGTGAATTCGGCGGCGAGGGCGCGTTCCACCGGGACCGCCCGTTTGTCGGCGGCGTGCATGACCTTTCGACCGGCGTCGGTGAGCCGGGCCTCGAGGACATTGCGGTGCCAGGCGTGCGGGGTGCGTATGAACTGCCCGACCGCGCGTATCCGGAGAGCATCGCCGTCGATCCGCGCACCGGGGACATCTACGCGAGCTCGTTCCGCACCGGCACGGTGTATCGGGGCAGGCCCGGCACCACCGCGGCGGAGACCTTTCTCCCGGCCGGTGCGGACGGCCGCACGACGGCCAACGGGGTGAAGGTCGACGCGAACGGCCGACTCTGGGTCATCGACCACGTGCGCAACGTGGTCTACCGCGTCGGAGCGGAGCAGCTCGCCGACGCCCTGGCCCACGGCGGACAGGGAGGCACCCTGCGGGACTACGCCGACCTCAGCGCGACGAAGGATCCGGCCGCACGGAACCCCATGACCCTCAACGGGATTGCCGCCGATGACGCGGGCGAGTACCTGATCGTGGCCGACATGACCGACGGCGACCTGTACCGGGTCACGACCGAACCGCAGCCGGTCGTACACCGTGTCACGCTCACCGGCGGAGACGCACTCGACGCCGACGGACTCGAACTGCACGCGGACACGCTCTGGGTGGTCCACAACAAGGGCAATGCCGTCTCCCGCTGGCAGCTCACCGCCGACGGCACGAAAGCCGAACCCCGCCACCGCGTCACGGACCCCGCCCTCGACATCCCCACCGCGATCGCGCACACCGGCGACCGGGCACTGATCACGGTCTCCCAATTCGACAAGAACGGCCCCTACGGCACCGGCACCCCCGCCGGCTTCCGCATCGTCGAGATCTCCCAGCTCTGAAGGAGCACCCCATGACCGTCATCCCCGCGAAGTACACCGACCTGCTCACCCGCCCGCTCTTCGGCCACCTCGCTACCCTGAATCCCGATGGGACCCCGCAGGTCACCCCGATCTGGCAGATCTGGGACGGCGAATTCCTCCGCTTCACCACGACCACCACCCGAGCCAAGCACCGCAACACTTCTCATGACCCCCACGTGGCGGTGAGCATCAACGACCCGGAGTCTCCCTACCGCTACCTCGAGGTCCGCGGCGTCATCGAACGCATCGACACGACCCGGAGGGCGAGTTCTTCGATGTCCTGGCCCAGCGCTACGGCCTGCCCTACACCGAACCGGTCGGCGATCACCCCGACCGCGGCGTCCTGGTCATGCGCCCCACCCACGCCACCTACCAGGGTTGAACCGACCAGAGCCGGGCGGTCAGGGCGTAGCGCAGAGGAAAACCGTTGCCGTGCTGCCGATTCGGGTGACAACCAGCGTATGAGGTTGGGAGCCGCGCGGTTTGAGGCGTTTGCGGAGCGCGTCCGGATCGATGTCCACGCCGCGCGCCAGGAGCTCCAGGGGGCCGCAGTCGCGCCGATGCAATTCGGCGCGCAGCGGCTTCTCCCGGAACTCCATCCGGTCGAGGACGCGGAAACCGCGCACCCCCTCGGGCAACTGATCGCCGGTGAGGTAGGCGATGCGCGGATCCAACTGCCACAGACCGTGTTTCGCGGCGTAGTGACGAACCAGACCCGCGCGCACGACCGCGCCATCGGGGTCGATGATCCACTCCCCCGGCTCACGCTCGGGGATGTGGTCGGGATCGGCATCGGTGAGCGTCCAGGGATCGGCCGCCGACGACAGGACGGTGGCCCGGCGAGTGACACCGGACTCCGCCAACCCCGATGACCACAGGCAGGCTTCGCGCACCGCACCGTCCAGCGAGACGACCTCGATCTCCCCCGCCCACCCGAGCCTGTCGAAATCCAGTCCGGGAGCGCACTTCACGGCGAGATCCCGCCCGGCGTACGCGCTCAGCAGGTCCGGCAGCGGCGGTTGCAGTTTCGCCGGATCATGTGTGCGGCGTCCGTCGGCCCGGCGCGCGGGATCGGCGATCACGACGTCCGCGATGCTGCACGGAACGAGGGCATCGGCCTTGGCCAGCAGCACATTTCGCGATCGAGCGAGATTGCGGGCGGCCATGGCCAGGCGGACCGGGTCGAGGTCGCTGCCGATGACGGCGGGGCAGGTTTCGGCGAGGGCGGACAGCTCCGCGCCGATGGAGCAGGTGACGTCGTGGACGGCGCGGCCCGTGAGGCGCTGGGCGCGGTGGCGGGCGACGGCCGACGGGGTCGCCTGCTGGAGGGCGTCGTCGGTGAAGAACCAGTCCTGTGCGCCATCGAGTTTGGCGGTGGCGCGGCGGCGGAGGCGGACCGTTTCGACCAGGGCCGGGGCGTGGTCGCCGTGGGTGCGGCGCAGTCGCTCGAGGTCCTTGAGGAGGGTGGCGGGTGTGAGGGCGAAATCGCCCACCTGCGCCAGGGCGGCCGCGCCGGCGGCACTGGCGAGGTAGGCGATGTCGTCGTGAGAGAAGGTGTAGGCCACGGGGATTCGTGGGGGTGGGCCTACTTGGCGGCGATGCCGGGCTTCACGCCGGTGATCATGGCGTTGTAGAAGAACTGGCGGGGCACCACGTGGCGCAGCACCTTCTCGTCGAGGGCGGAGAAGGCGAGCCAGGCCTTGTACTGGGCCATGCGGTAGCGCCAGGTCAGCTTCTCGTCGGGGACGGCGGCCTCGAAGGTGCGCACCGGCCAGCCCCACAGGGCGGCGGCGAATTCCTCGGTCTTGGCCAGCACGTCGACCGCACCGGCGCTGGTGGCCATGCGCTCCAGGTCGGCCGGGTCGAAGGTGTGCAGGTCGACGACGGCCTCGAGGGCGGCGGCGCGGGAGGACTCGTCGAGCTCCTCCTGCGGGCGACGCCAGTCGGAGAGGAACGGCAGCTTGGTGACGTTGGTGGTGATCTTCCAGGTGAGCTGCCCCAGCTTGCGCGCGTACAGGTTGCCGATGGTGGTCGGCTCACCCGCGAACACGAAGCGCCCGCCCGGCTTGAGCACCCGCAGGCATTCCTTGAGCGCCAGCTCCACATCGGGGATGTGGTGCAGCACGGCGTGGCCGACGACCAGGTCGAAGGTGTCGTCCTCGTACGGGATGGTCTCGGCGTCGGCGACCCGGCCGTCCACGTCCAGGCCCAGGTTCTGACCGTTGCGGGTGGCGACCTTGACCATGCCCGGCGACAGGTCGGTGACCGAACCGCGCTTGGCCACCCCCGCCTGCATCAGGTTCAGCAGGAAGAAGCCGGTGCCGCAGCCGAGTTCGAGGGCCCGGTCGTAGGGCACCTCGGAGGCGGGGGCGACGGCGTCGAAACGACCGCGCGCGTATTCGATGCAGCGCTCGTCGTAGGAGATCGACCACTTGTCGTCGTAGGTCTCGGCCTCCCAGTCGTGGTACAGCACCTGGGCCAGCTTGTTGTCGCTATATGCGGCCTGGACCTCCGCCTCGGTGGCGTGCGGGTTCGGCGCGGGGTCTTCAGGACCAACTGTCATGCAGGGCAGCCTAATGAATACCCCGGTGAACGGTGTTATCGGGCCGCTTAACGGCCGGTGAACCGGGCCGCTTCCGGACCGTCGACCAAATAGGAACGTGTTCCAACCTGCTGATCTTCGGTGCCGAACAGCTCGGCCCACTCGCGGCGGGCGCGATCGTGGCCGTGCGTGCCCGCCTCGAACACCCGCTTGGCGGCCGCCAGAGCCAGCCGCGGGCCGCCGGTGAACTGCTCGGCCCAGCGCAGGGCGGCGGCGAAGACATCGTCGGGGGCGACGACCTCGTCGACCAGACCGAGCGCGGCGGCCTCCTTCGGATCCACGAAGCGGCCGCTGTAGACCAGATCCTTGGCGTGCGACGGGCCGATCAGCAGGCTCAGGCGGCGGATCCCGGCCAGCGGAATCAGACCGGCCTTGATCTGAGTCAGGCCGAGTTTCACATTGTCGCCGATGACGCGGCGGTCGGCGGCCAGCGCCAGTTCGAGGCCCGCGCCCAGGGCGTATCCGCTGATGGCGGCGACGGTCGGCTGGGGCAGCCGGGCCAGGCAGTTCAATGCCGACTGGAAATCCGCGACCATGGCCTGCGCCTGCTCGGGGGTGAACTTCGCCAGCTCGGCCATTTCGTCACCGGCGGAGAAAACCCGCTCGTCGCCGTAGACCACCACGGCGGAGATTCCGGGATCCGCGGCGATCTCCTCGGCCGCACCCGCTACCTCCAACGCCACCTGGAGATCGATCAGATTCAGCGGCGGGCGCGCGATGCGCAGGACGGCAATCCCCTGCGCCACACCCCGGTCCACGGTCACGAATTCGGCCACAGCCGATCACCCTAGCCGGGGTATCGAACTCGGCTCACTCCGGTCGCTGCGAGCCGCGAATGCGCGAGTTGTCGGGCAGTTCGGCGAAGTAGCGGTCGGCGTTCGGGAAGGCCAGGGCCGGACCGCCACCCGACGGGTCGTACACCGGAATGATCGGCGCGATGGTGCGCTCGGCCGCGAGAATCTCGGCGGTGGAGGCGAATTCGCCCAGGGCCGCGAGCTGGGTCCAGGTGGGCGGCAGCAGCACGTCCACTCCCTGATGCCAGCGGTCGATGGCCTCGGCCGGAGTGCACCAGGTGACGACCTCGGCCTCGGAGGTCGCGCCGTCGGCCAGCTGTCCTTCGGGCAGGACACCCACGAAGAAGCGGGTGTCGTAGCGGCGCGGCTCGATCACCGGCGTGATCCAGTTGTCCCAGGGCCGCAGCAGATCGGCGCGCAGCACCAGGTTCTCGCGGGTGAGGAATTCGGCGAAGGACAGTTCGCGGCGTTCCAGCTGCCCGCGCGCCTCGGCGTAGACGGAGGCGTCGCCGACCACGGTGTCCGCGGTCGGTCCCGCCAGCAGCACCCCGCACTCCTCGAACAGCTCGCGGACCGCCGCGCACACCAGCGCCTGCGCGCGGCCCGCGTCGATGCCGAAACGCTCTCCCCACCAGGCGGCTTCGGGTCCGGCCCAGTCCAGGGCGATGGACGCGTCCGAGGCGTCGACGCCGCCGCCGGGAAAAACGGTCATACCGGCCGCGAAGGCCATGCCGCCGACTCGACGCTGCAGGAACACCTCGGGCCCGTGCGCTCCGTCGCGCATCAACATCACCGTGGAAGCGTCCTTGACGGGCGCGGCGGCGGGCTGGGATTCGGGCTGGGCAATTGCTTCGCTCACAGTCGGACCATAACTGTTGCCTCGGCTAAGCGATACCACCGAATCGGTTTCGCCGCCCGAAGCGGCGGCGTTCACCACCCCGAACAGCGGTGCGCCCGCCGGTCAGTCCGTCAAATGGACTGATCCGGTGCGGGTTTCGATCACGGCCTGGCCACTGGCGTCGCGGCGGGTCCAGGTGCCCTCGACCTTGCCGGTGCGATAGTCCTGCACCTGGCTGACCACCGCGCCGGTGTCGTCGGTCCAGGTAACCAGGAAGATGCCCGCCTCGATGGGCTCGATCGCGACCGGGGTGCTGGTCTGCCGCCCGGTGCCCGCGGCGGTGTAGGTGAGGGAGCGGCCGTCGGTGGCGAAGGCAATGGTGCCGCCCGATCCGGTGTTATAGCTGAGCTGCACCGTCTGTCCGTTCAGATCCGCCGGGACCGCGGCCTTGCCGAGCGTCTCCGCGGCGTGCGAGCGCGGAACCTGCTGGGCAGCCGGTGGATCGGCCACGCATGCGGTCGCGACGAAGGCGATGGCGAGTATCGCGACCGCACCGATGCTCCGAATCGAGATTGCGCCGATTCTTCGAATGGCGGTCGCCCGGGTACTCCGGTCCACGCCCTGCTCCCTCCGTACGCGGCAGTTGCGGACAGTTTGCCCGTGTGCCGTGCCGGATGCAATCGCAGCGCGCCGAGGTTTGCCGGAGATCACTGGGTTTGCCGGAAACCACCGGGTTTCGCGAGAGAGCTTGGCGGGTCAGCGATTCCTGTGGCGGCCGAAGCGCTGGCTGCGGCGGGCGAAGTAGCGGCCGTCGATGCGGTCCAGCTGAATCGATTGCCGGAACGCCTCGCTCAGGTTCTCGGAGGTGAGTACGTCGGTGAGCAGTCCCTGTGCCACCACGCTGCCCTCGTTGAGCAGCATGGCGTGGGTGAAGCCGGGCGGAATCTCCTCCACGTGGTGGGTGACCAGCACGGTGGCGGGCGCGTCCGGATCGGCGGCCAGATCGCCCAGGCGTTCCACCAGTTCCTCGCGGCCGCCCAGATCCAGGCCCGCGGCGGGTTCGTCGAGCAGCAGCAGTTCCGGATCGGTCATCAGTGCCCGGGCGATGAGCACCCGTTTGCGCTCACCCTCGGAGAGGGTGCCGTAGGTGCGATCGGAAAGGTGTTCCGCGCCCAGGCTTTCCAGAATGTCGACCGCACGGTCGGTATCCATGTCGTCGTAGCGCTCCCGCCACCGCCCCATCACCGCGTACCCGGCCGACACCACCAGATCCGCGACCCGCTCGTCGAGCGGCACCCGGCTGGCGATGGCCGCCGAGGAGATCCCGATGCGCGGGCGTAGTTCATTGATATCGGTGCGGCCCAGCGTCTCCCCCAGTAGGTTGGCGACACCGGAGGTGGGGTGCATCTCGGCCGCGGCCATGCGCAGCAGGGAGGTCTTGCCGGCGCCATTGGGGCCGAGCACCACCCAGCGTTCGTCCAATTCCACCTGCCAGGTGACCGGACCGACCAGGGTATGTCCGGAACGTCGGACGGTGACGTCGCTGAAATCTATGAGCAGATCGGGATCCGGTTGCGGCACGGGGTCCATCTTGGCCCACCGCCTCCGGGGACCGTCAACGAGGTGGGAAAACTCTTCGCGTGTCATCTCCCGAAGTGCGGTGGCGATAAGCGATTTCGTGTGCGCGGCGATCGAATTCGGTTAGCTCTTCCTGATCTCCACGCTGCGGGCTCAGCATTCCCCAGTCCCGCGCTTGCGCGCGGCTGGACCGAAACATGCGTGCCAGGATCAGTGCCACCGGGATCGAAAGCACCGTCCACACGATGAGAACAACCAGCAGTGTTGTCATGTCGTGGTTTCCTTCCGCGGAAACTCGTGAATCGATCCTTGCCCACTCGGTTCGTTAAGTCGATACGCACTGCCCATATTGGTCACTGCGACGACCATTCGGTTTCGCTGATGCGACACCGAACTAGTGTCG
>NZ_BJWY01000032.1 GCF_007990715.1 Nocardia seriolae NBRC 15557
GCGCTGCCCGGGCCTATCTACTAACGTCCGCAGCCCGGTCCATGACGGCAGACGAAGAGCAGCAACTCGCTGACTTCGACGCGACCTGCGAGGAGTGGCGCAACGGTGCGTAGAGGAGACGTCTATCGGATCATTACGGTGACCGGCAGAGCGATGAACGCGCTGGTCATTTCCGATCTCGATGTCGCCGAGCCGATCGGCTACATCTTCATCACCCCCATCGTGGAATCGCCGGGCACACGCCAGCATGTGACCGCGCCGATTTCCGCCGTCGAGAACGGTTCCGCCGTCGTCTGGCGCACACAGGCTGTCCCTATCGCCCACCTCGAGAAGGGCGAGTTCGCCGGACGGGCTACCACCACCGAATTGGCCGAGGTCGACTCGCTATTGAAGGCGCTCTTCGGGCTTTAGCGGTCGCGCGGGAGCGGTGACGCGGCGCAGGCGGCCCGTGCCCGGGGCGCTGAGCCACACCGCGAAGGCCAGCAGGCCGTCCAGTACGAGCGCCAGGGCGGCCACCAGGATCGCGCCTACGAGGACCTTGTCGTAGCGGTAGAGGCTGATGCCGTCGAAGATGTATCGGCCCAGGCCGCCCAGATTCACGTAGGCGGCGATGGTGGCGGTGGCGACGACCTGGAGGGTGGCCGCGCGCAGACCGCTCAGCAGCACCGGCAGCGCGTTGGGCAGCTCGACCTGGAGCAGCACCCGCGGCTCGCTCATGCCCATGGCCCGGGAGGCGTCGACTACGGTCGGGTCCACATTCGCGATGCCCGCGTAGGAGCCCGCCAGCAGGGGTGGGATGCCGACGGTCAGCAGGGCGAGGAGTGGCGGGGTCAGGCCCAGTCCGAGCCAGAGCACGACGAAGGTGAGCACGCCCAGGGTCGGCAGCGCGCGCATGGAGTTGGCGAACCCGACGATGAGCGCCGAGCCGCGGCGGGTGTGCCCGATCAGCAGGCCGATCGGGACCGCGATCGCCGCCGAGAGGCCGACGGCCAGCAGGCTGTACCAGAGGTGCTGGAGGATGCGCTGCCAGATTCCGGCCGGGCCGGACCAGTTCGCACCGTCGGTGAGGAAGGACCAGGCGTCGGCGAAAAGGCTCATGCCGCATGTCCTTTCAGCCACGGCGTGGCCAATCTGCCCAGCACGTACAGCAATCGGTCCACGATGAGGGCCAGCACCAGCACGACGAGGATGCCCGCGATGATCTCGTCGGGATAGTCGCGCTGATAGCCCTGGGTGAACAGCTTGCCCAGCCCGCCGACGCCGATCAGCGCGCCGACGGTGACCATGGAGATATTGGTGACCGCCACCACGCGCAGGTTGGCCACGAAAACCGGTAGGGCCAGGGGGAATTCGACGGTGAGCACGCGCCGCAGCCGGGTGTAGCCGATGGCGTCGGCGGCGTCGAGGGTCTCGGCGGGCACCGAATCCAGGGCCGTCGGCACCGCGGTGACGAGCAGCGCCACCGAGTAGATGGTGAGGGCGATAACGACATTCAGCGGATCGATGACCCCGATGTTCAGCAGCGGCGGCAGAATCACGAACAGCGCCAGCGACGGAATCGTGTAGGCGATGCTGGCGGCGGTGGTGGTGATCCGCCGCAGCCATCGCGCCCGCGACGCCAGCGCCCCCGCCGGGACGGCGATCGCCAGGCCGAGCAGCAGCGGCAGCAGCGCCAGATACAGGTGGGTGCGGGCGTATCCGGCGATCTCGTCGAAATTGTCGATGAGGTACCTCACCGGGACTCCTCGAAGAAGGCCCGGTTGCGTTGGGCGTCCTCGGCGGTGCGCTGGCGATGCAGCTGTTCGAGCACGTCGCGGGCGTGTATCGCACCCACGGCCGCGCCGGAATCATCGATGGCCACACCGATTTCCGAGGGGGAGGAGATGGCGGCGTCGAGGGCTTGACGCAGGTCGCCACCGGGCGGGAAGAGCGAGCCGCCCGCGGCCACGCTGTTCGCGAGGGCGTGCCCGGCGCGTACCCCTTCCACGCCGGTGGTGTCGATCCAGCCCACCGGCTTCTTCGCGTCGTCGATGACCAGCCGCCATTCGCCCTTCGCCAAACGGATCTCGTGCACCCGGTCGGGCGTAACCGTCGAAAGTTCGTGCAGTGGAACCGTTTCGGCCGATCGGAACGAGAGCTCCCGGTAACCGCGGTCACGGCCCACGAATCCGGCCACGAAATCGGTTGCGGGCTGGGCGAGTACGGTCCGCGGTACATCGTGCTGCTGGAGGTAGCCGCCCGGCCCGAAGACGGCGATGTGATCGCCCAGCTTGATCGCCTCGTCGATATCGTGGGTGACGAAGACGATGGTCTTGTGCATTTCGGCCTGCAACCGCAGCATCTCTGCCTGCAACTCGGTGCGCACCACCGGGTCGACGGCGCTGAACGGCTCGTCCATCAACAGGATCGGCGGATCGGCCGCCAGCGCCCGCGCCACGCCGACCCGTTGCTGCTGACCGCCGGACAGCTGCGCCGGATAGCGTTGCGCCAGACCGCGATCCAGCCCGACGCGATCCATCACCTCCAGCGCCGCCTTGCGGGCGGCCCGGCGGGTCTGCCCGCGCAGCACCGGCACGGTGGCCACATTGTCGACCACGCTGCGATGCGGCAGCAGCCCCGCGTTCTGGATCACATACCCGATGCCCAGCCGCAGCTTGACCGGGTTGATGCGCGAAATATCCTGCCCGCCACCGGTGATCGTCCCCGCGGTGGGCCCGATCATGCGGTTGATCATGCGCATGGAGGTCGTCTTGCCGCATCCGGACGGCCCGACGAACACGGTGAACGACCCCGATTCGATGCGCAGATCGAGGTGGTGGACGGCGGTGGTGCCGTCCGGGTACGTCTTGCTGACGCCGGAGAATTCGATGTCGGACACCGTGTCACGCCCTCCCTATGCGATCGGCTTGTCGAGCCCCTGCGCGGCGACCCACTGCTTGGCGGCCGTGGCCGGCTCGGTCTTGCTGCTGCCGGAGACGGCGGTGTTGAGCGAGATGAGCTCGGCGGTGGTCAGTTTCGCCGATACGGCATCGAGCACCTTGAGCAGCTTGTCGCTCTTCTTGGCGGTATTGAACAGCGGCACCACGTTCTGCGGCGGGAAGTTGTGCTTGGGGTCGGCCAGCACCACCAGGTTGTTGGCGGTGATGGCGGGAGAGGTGGTGAAGATGTCAGCCGCGGTGACCTGGCCGTCGACCAGCGCCTTCACGGTGGCCGGGCCGCTGCCGTCGGCGATCGGCACGAAGTTGGCGGCCGGAATGTCGAGGCCGTAGTTCTTCTTCAGACCGGGCAGTCCGCCCGGGCGCTCGGCGAATTCCGCGGGCGCGGCCAGTTTCACCTCGGATGAGTGCGTGGCCAGGTCGGCGATGCTCTTCAGATTCCACTTGTCGGCGGTGGCCTTGGTGACCACGACCGCGTCGGAGTCCTCACCCGGCGCCGGGGTGCCGATGGCGAGCTGATCGCCCAGCGCCTTGGTCAGCGCCGCGTTCACCTCGTCGGGCGAGGTGGCGGTGCTCGACTTGTCCAGGTACTGCAGCAGGTTGCCGGTGTAGTCCGGGATCAGCGAGATGGCGCACTGCTTCAGTGCGGGCACGTAAGCCTCGCGGCTGCCGATATTGAGCTTGGAGTCGATGCTGAACCCGTTGGCGCGCAACGCTTCCGCGTACACATCGGCGACGGTCTCGGATTCCGGGAAGTTGGCCGAGCCGACGGTCACCTTATTGGTGTCGGAGCCGCAGTCGCCCCCGCCGCCGAGCGGGTTGGACTTACCGCCGCCACAGGCGGACAGCGCCATGGCCGCGGCCAACGCCACCGACGCGGCGAGAATCCTGAATACGGTCCGGGCGGTGCGCCTGCCGTCGGCGCGCGTGGTGATGAGCGAGTGCACTGTCGTCCTTCCGAGCGGGGTGCCTGCGGCGTGCGGGATGAATGGACCACCCCGAAACAGACCTAACTGTCCATATTGCCCGCTCTGTTCCGCGAACGTTGCCTACCCGAGGTCGGTTTCGCGATCTGGCGGATGCGGCCGAGCCATCCTCCCCGGCGTCCGCACCCTCCGGAAGCACTGCGATCAGGCTGCGGCAGACTGTTGCGGGTGTCCGCCGCAACAGCCGCTCTCGCGCGCCGCCTGACCCGTCCGCTGCTGGTCGCGGTGGTGGCGGCGGTCGCCGTCGCCTGCGGGAGCACCGACTCCGGGCCGGTATTGACCGTCGGCGCGGGCAATTCCGCGGAATCGATGATGATCGCCGAGATCTACGCGGGCGCGCTGGCGCGAAGCGGGCTGCACACGCGGACCAAGGAGCGCATGGGGGAGCGCAAGGACCTGCTCGCCGGGCTCGACTCGGACAGTATCGCGCTGTTCGGGGACGTCAGCGGGGATCTGCTGGCCGCGCTGGACTCGACCTCGATGGTGACCAAACCGGACGAGGTCAATGCGGCAGTGTCCAAGGCGCTTCCGGAAGGCGTGGTCGACTCCGATCCGGCCGACGGCACCGACCTGCGCCCCACCGTGGTCGCCGCCGCCTCCCGGCCCGCCGACTTCCCGTCCTCGCTGCAGAACCTGGGCCCGCGCTGCGAGGAGCTCAATATCGGCATCACCACCGGCCCGCCGCTGGACGCCCTGCGCGCCCCGCTGGATCCCATCCGCGACGTGCTGAACCCCCTGCGCAATGTCTACCACTGCGAATTCGCGCACGCGGTGACCTTCACCACCGACGCGACCCTGCGAAAAGCCCTCTCCGAAGGGGAGATCCAGCTCGCCGTGCTGACCGGACCGCCGTCCTTCCTCCCCGACGGCGGCGCGGACCTGACCCCGCTCGCCGACCCGGACTACGCTTTCCGCGCCGCGAGCGTCCTGCCGGTCATCCGCAAGGCCGCCCTCACCGACCAGCAGATTCGCAAACTCAATTACGTCGCAGGCGAACTCACCACCGTCGAGCTGGCCGACATGATCCACCAGGTCCGCGACCAGGGCGCGATCCCATCCGCCGTCGCCCGCGTCTGGCTCGACGCCCACGCGCTGTGAACGGGCGAGCGATCTGCTCGAACCACCCCGGCCGTCTCGTGCGGCGATCGCTACGAGTGCGAGGTCCGGTCTGTCGGCGCGCCGAGCAGTGAGCGGGTGAGAGCCGAAGCGGCGTCGTTCATTTCGGCCAGCGCGGCGGTCAGCTCGGCATCGTCCACGATCACCCGGTCCCGTTCCGGTTGTGCGGTAATGGCGCGCAGTGCCGCGCGGCGGAGCAGTTCCTTGATGAAGGAGGCGGTCTGCTCGGCGGTGGCCGCGACGATCGGGCCGAGGTCGGCGGTCACGGTCAGACCGCTGCTGTAGAGGGCGAGCAGTGCCGCGCGGCCGCGGGCGTCCGGTCGCGGGATCTCCACCGCGAGATCCACGCGGCCGGGCCGGTCGGCCAGCGCCGTCTCGAGTTCCCCGGCGCGATTGGTGGTCAGCAAGAAGGTGACATCGGCGTCGCCGCCGATGCCGTCCATGGCATCGAGCAGGCTGAACAGCAGGGGATTTCCGCTGGGGCTGTAACTGCGGTCCTTGGCGATGAGGTCGACGTCCTCGACCACGACCACGCTCGGTTGCAGGCGTCGCGCCAGCGCGGCGGCGGGATCGATCATGCGCATGGCCGGACCGCTGATCACGATGACGGTCGTGTCGGGAAGCCGCCCCATCAGATATCGGACGGTGTGGGTCTTGCCGGTGCCGGGTGCACCGTGCAGCAGCAGACCGCGCTTCACGTGCTGCCCGGCCGCCCGCAATCGCTGCCCGTACTCGGCGATGCCGACGGTGTGACGTTCGATCAGATCCAGCACGCCGTCGGGCAGCACCACGTCCGCCGGGCTCAGGTGCGGGCGCGGCAGGAAACTGACCAACTCGTTGCCGCGATGCTCACTGACTCCGAAGGACAGCACCTGACCCCGGTACACGTCGTGCTCGGCCATCAGCTGTTCGATCCGCTCGCGGGCGGCGGTGGCGGTAACCCGTTCGGCCGCAAGCACGACCAGCTGACACATCTGATTCCCGTACCGGGGATCCGCGCCGCGCACGCACAGCACCACCGGCTCACGGTTCGGCGCGGTGGTGTTCACCAGGCCGAGCTTCACGGCCTCGGTGGATTTGTCCGGGCCGATGGCCACCGTCGTGTAATCGACCGTGCCGAGTTCATAGAACCCGTGGCGGCGGGCATGGGTCAGCAGTCCCATGAGGTCGTCGCCCGACCGCTGCGCCCCCGCTATCCCGAACCAGTCGGGCGCGGACCCGCATTCGGCCACATAGGCATCCACCCCGCGCTGGACATTCGCGTGCTCCCACCCCGGCCACTCCTGGGTCACCATCGTGACCGCGGTCAGCTCCACCCCCAAATGCCCGAACACCTTCTCCACCAGCGGATTGACCTGCCCGTCCCCGGACACCGCATCCGCCGTGGCCTTGATGATCCGCTGCAGTTCCGCCGCGAACTCCCCGGCGTCGAACGCCTCACTCCCCATCCAGCCAAGCATCCTCGCCCTACCCCTGCGCCGCAATGACTTTCGCCCGCTACCGTGGATGGTCCGGCCGCACGCCGACCCGCGTGCGTGGCACCCTGGCGGCCGCGCTCATCGTGGTCGCGCGATGGGGGAGTGTCCGCGCAACGGCGTCACTGTTGCAGTGCCGCAGCCAGATCCGCGCTCAGCGCCAGTGCCGGTAGCGATGCGACCAGCATGTCGACGAGTGCCTCGCGGGTGATGGGTTTCTCGCGGAGCCAGGTGAGGACGACCTCTTCGACGAAGGCGATCCAGCCGCGGACGGCCAGGGCCAGACGCGGCTGGTCGGGGTCGTCGGCGGGGATGGGGGCCTCGGCGAGAATGCGTTCGGCGGTGGCCTGGCGGGCGTTCGCCACCAGTTCGGCCATTTCGGGACGCGTGCTGACCGGGCCGCGCAGCAATGCCTGGTAGGCCGAGCTGTTCTCGCTGACGTAGTCGATGTAGCGGTCGATGGAGTCGTGCAGCATGGCGTACAGGTCCAGGCTGCGGTCGGGGGCGGTGCGTTCCAGGAATTCGGCGTTGGCCTCGCGCAGGATGGCCAGCTGGAAGTCCTGCGTGGAGGAGAAGTAGTGGAACAGCAGGCCGCGGGAGATGCCGGCGCGGTCGGCGATCTCGGTGACGGAGATGTCCTCGAGATCGCGGTCGCGCAGCATTTCCACGCCCAGTGTGATGAGCTGCTGGCGGCGCTCGGCCGGGCTCAGGCGGACGCGCTTGCCGGCGGCTCCGGTTTCCGGTCTGCTCACGCTGCGCTCCTTGGTCACGAGTCCACTTTACTGAACGTGAGTCAATAGTATTGACTCGTGCTCAATAAGACCCTACTCTCGCGTATATGAGTCGCAAGGTTACAGACAAAGCTGTCGGCAACAATGCTGCTCGGGCTGGTGCTCGGCACGCACACGTGATCATCGTGGGCAGCGGGTTCTCGGGCCTGGGCCTGGCCATCCGGCTGAGCCAGCAGGGCCGCTCCGACTATCTCGTGCTGGAGCGCGGGAACGATGTCGGCGGCACCTGGCGAGACAACACCTACCCGGGCGCGGCCTGCGATGTGCCCTCGCAGCTGTACTCGTACTCCTTCGCGCTCAACCCGGAGTGGTCGCGCTCGTTCTCCAAGCAGCCGGAGATCCAGCGCTACATCCAGGGCGTCGCCGACAAGTACGGCGTGCGCGACAAGCACATCTTCAACTGCGAGATGACCGGTGCGCAGTGGAACGCCGCCGACGCGCGCTGGGAGATCCAGACCAGCCAGGGCGCGTTCACCGCCGACATCCTGGTTTCGGCCGTCGGCGCGCTGTGCGAGCCCAACCTGCCGGACATCAAGGGCATCAACGACTTCCGGGGCGAGATCTTCCACTCCGCCCGCTGGAACCACGACTCCGACCTGACCGGCAAGCGCGTCGCCGTCATCGGCACCGGCGCCTCCGCCATCCAGATCGTCCCGGCCATCGCGCCCAAGGTCGCGCACCTGGACGTCTATCAGCGCACCGCGCCCTGGCTGCTGCCCCGCAGCGACCGCGAGTACCTGGCCCCGGAGAAGTTCGCGCTCAAGCACATTCCGGCCCTGCGCGCGCTCTACCGCGCCGGCATCTATGCCGCCCGCGAGACCCAGGTGGTCGGTCTGGCCAAGTTCCCGCCCGCCATGCTCGCCCTCGAGGCCGTGGCGCGCGCCAAGCTGTTCGCCGAGGTGCGCGATCCGGAGCTGCGCCGCAAGGTCACCCCGGACTTCCGCATCGGCTGCAAGCGCATGCTCATCTCCAACGAGTACTACCCGGCGCTGAGCCGCGACAATGTCGATGTCGTCACCGATGGCATCAAGGAGATCCGCGAGGGCTCGATCGTCACCAAGGACGGAGTCGAGCGCGAGGTCGACGCCATCATCGTGGCCACCGGCTTCCACGTCACCGACTCGCCGGTCTACGACACCGTCTCCGGCCGCGACGGCCGTACCCTGGCAGAGGTTTTCGACGCCATCGGCCAGCAGGGCTACAAGGGCTCGGCCATCCACAACTACCCCAATATGTTCTTCATGCTGGGCCCGAACGTCGGCCTGGGCCACACCTCGATGGTGTTCATGATCGAATCGCAGATCAACTACATCGCCGACGCGGTGGCGCAGTTCGACAAGCTGGGCCTGCGCACCGTCGAGGTCCGCAAGGACGTGCAGGACGAGTTCAATGCCGAGCTGCAGCGCAAGCTGCAGGGCGCGGTGTGGAGCACCGGCGGCTGCGCCTCCTGGTACCTCGACAAGCACGGCAACAACACCACGCTGTGGCCGGACTTCACCTTCCGGTTCCGTAGTCTGCTGGAGCACTTCGACGTCTCGGCCTACGACACGACCACCGAGCCGGTCGCACTGGCCGTCTAGCTCGATCCCCAACTCAGGCAACCGAAAGCGGTAACCGTGAGCAATGATGCTTACTTCAAGGACAAGGTCTGTGTGATCACCGGTGCGGGTTCCGGCATCGGCCGCGCGCTGGCGGAGAACCTGGCCGGGCGCGGCGCGCACCTGGCGCTGTCCGACATCGACGCCGAGGGCCTCGCCGAAACGGTGAAGCGCTGCGAGAAGTTCGGCGTGAAGATCAAGTCCGATCGGCTCAACGTGGCCGAGCGCGAGTCCGTGCTGCTCTACGCCGACGAGGTGAACAAGCACTTCGGCAAGGTCAACCAGATCTACAACAACGCCGGCATCGCCCACTACGGCAATGTGCTCGAGACCCAGTTCAAGGACATCGAGCGCATCATGGACGTCGACTTCTGGGGCGTCGTCAACGGCACCAAGGCATTCCTGCCGTACCTCATCGACTCCGGTGCGGGCCACGTCGTGAACATCTCCAGCCTCTTCGGCCTGATCGCCGTCCCCGGCCAGAGTGCCTACAACGCCGCGAAATTCGCGGTGCGCGGCTTCACCGAAGCGCTGCGCCAGGAAATGCTGATGAGCGGCAAGCCGGTCAAGGTCACCTGCGTGCACCCCGGCGGCATCAAGACCGCCGTCGCCCGCAATGCCACCGTCTCCGAGGGCCTCGACCAGAAGAACCTGGCCGCCCTCTTCGACGCCAAGCTGGCCATGCACACCCCGGAAATGGCCGCGCAGACCATTACCGAGGCGGTCCGCAAGGGGCACGGCCGGGTGCTGATCGGCTGGGAGGCCAAGGCCCTGGACCTGTTCGTCCGCTCCACCGCCTCGTACTACCAGCGCATTGCCGCCGTGGTGCAGAAGCGCTTCCTGCCGTAAGGATCTTCCGGTCATGCTCGATGTGACACTGCCGCTGCCCATCGTCCGCGCCGCGCTGAATCCGGTCTTCCGGATCCTGCTCAACCACCGGCTGCCGTTCAGTGTCCAACGGGCGCTGATGGATTGGGGCGCACCCGCACAGCGCGCCCCGCGCGGCATCCATGTCGAGCGGGTCCGCCTCGGCGGCCGTCCCGCCGACCGCGTGACGGTGGGCCCGGTTTCGGACTCCGCCACCGTGCTGTACCTGCACGGTGGCGGTTACACGGTCGGCTCGCCCGCCACGCACCGCGCGCTGGCGGGCTACCTGGCCCGTGAAACCGCTTGCCCGGTACAGGTTCTGGACTACCGCCTGGCACCCGAGCATCCGTTCCCGGCGGCGCTCGACGACGCCGAGGCGGCGTTCCTGGAACTGGTGGCCGCCGGCTACCGGCCCGAACGCATTGCGGTCGCGGGTGATTCGGCCGGTGGCGGGCTCTCGCTCGCGCTGGCCGAACGGCTGCGCGACCGGCACGGGCTGGTTCCGGCCGCGCTCGGGCTGATCGCGCCCTGGGCCGACCCCAACGAGGTGCCGGCCCGGGGCCGCGATCTGATCATCAACCGGCCGTGGTCGCGGGCCTGCGCCGCCGCCTACCTGGGCGGGGGCGACGGCTCGGACCCCGGCTACGCGCCGCTGCTCGGTGAGCTGCGCGGGCTCCCGCCCACCTATGTCCAGGCCGATGTGGACGAGTTGCTGCACGACCAGTGCACGCGCCTGGTCGCGCAACTGCGCGCGGCCGGGGTGCCGACCGAGTTCACCGAGACCGAGGGACTCTGGCACGTCGCCCAGTTGCAGGCGGGGTTGGTCGGACCGGCCGCACAGGTCACGCGGGAACTCGGTGAGTTCCTCCGGAAGGCCCTGCGGCCTGCGCAAACCCGGTCCATAGGATAGAGACCGAAACCTGTCGGAGGGCCGTCCGGGAACCGGTTCGGGCCCTCCGCCGGGAGGTACCTGTGAACGTGGCGTAAATTACCGGCCAGTAGAACCCACTGTGGAAGGGCAGCGATGCGAGAGTTCGAAGTCCCGGCTACCTACACCATCCCGGAGAACGCCAACATGTCGGACGGCGCGTTCCGGCATGCGGCGCAGACGCCCGACCTGGTCGTCTTCAACACTCCGGACGGTAAGGGCGGCTGGAACGACGTCACGGCGACCGAATTCGCCAAGGCCGTCACCGATGTGGCCAAGGGTCTCGTCGCCTCCGGCATCGAACTCGGTGACCGCGTCGCCATCATGGCCGCCACCAGCTACGAGTGGGTCGTCCTCGACTTCGCCATCTGGGCCGCCGGCGGCTGCACCGTCGCCATCTTCGACAGCTCCGCCGCCGAACAGGTGCGCTGGATCCTGTCCGACTCCGGCACCAAGCTGATCGTCGTCCAGAACGACAAGCACCGGGCCACCGTCGCGGAAATCGAAGGCGGACTGGGCGATCTGAACGAAGTCCTGCAGATCGACAAGGGCGCGGTCGCCGAGCTGAAGGCCCGCGGCAAGGATCTCGACGACGCCGTCGTGCACGAGCGCCGCGCCCAGGTGAAGGCCGCCTCCCCGGCGACCCTCATCTACACCTCCGGCACCACCGGTCGCCCCAAGGGCGTCATGCTCTCGCACTCGAACCTGTACGCCGAGTCGGCCGCCGACCGCTCCGCCATGAGCGAGTTCCTGCGGCCCGGCTGCAAGTCGCTGCTGTTCCTGCCGCTGGCCCACGTCTTCGCCCGCGCCGTCGCGCTGGCCGCCTTCGACGCCGGTGTCGCCGTCGCGCACACCGCCGACTGGTCCACGCTGGTCGAGCAGTTCGGGCAGTACAAGCCGAACTTCATCCTCTCGGTGCCGCGCGTGTTCGAGAAGGTGTTCAACGGCGCCAAGCAGAAGGCGCACGACGGCGGCAAGGGCAAGATCTTCGACTACGCCACCGAGATCGCCATCGCCTACAGCCAGTCGCTGGAGAAGGGCGGGCCCAACATCCTGCTCAAGCTGCAGCACATGGTGTTCGACAAGCTGGTCTACGGCAAGCTGCGCGAGGCCATGGGCGGCCAGTGCGCCTCGGCCGTCTCCGGCGGCGGGCCGCTGGGATCGCGGCTGGGCCACTACTTCCGCGGCGCGGGCGTCACCATCTACGAGGGCTACGGCCTCACCGAATCCACCGCGGCCGTCAGCGTCAACACCCCCAAGTTCATCAAGGTCGGCTCGGTCGGCCGCCCGCTGCCGGGCCACGGCGCGAAGGTCGCCGACGATGGCGAGCTGCTGATCCGCGGCGGCGTCGTGTTCGCCGGGTACTGGAACAACCCGGACGCCACCGCCGACGCCTTCGACGCCGACGGCTGGTTCAAGACCGGTGACCTGGGCGCCATCGATGACAACGGCTTCATCTCCATCACCGGCCGCAAGAAGGAAATCCTGGTCACCGCGGGCGGCAAGAACGTCTCCCCGACCATGCTCGAGGATGCGCTGCGCCAGCACCCGCTGATCAGCCAGGTCATGGTGGTCGGCGACGGCGAGCCGTTCATCGGCGCGCTCATCACCCTCGACCAGGACGCCCTGCCGAGCTGGCTGGAGCGCAACGGGGTCGGGGCCGACACCCCGATCGAGCACGTCATCGAGAACCCGGCGCTGGTCGCCGAGATCAATGACGCGGTCGCGGCCACCAACAAGCTGGTCTCGCATGCCGAGGCGATCAAGAAGATCCGCATCCTGCCGGTCGACTGGACCGAGGAGGGCGGCGAGCTGACTCCGAAGCTGTCGCTCAAGCGGGCCGTGGTCATGAAGAAGTACGCGGCCGACGTGGACGCCATCTACAACGGCTGATCGCAGCCGGATCGGCCGAGGGGCTCGCGGATCTCCGCGGGCCCCTTCCCGTTTCCGGGTGAAGAGCCCGGTGGAGGGGATGAATAACGAATCCTCGTGATGTGGCGACCGGGTCTTTACCGGAAGCATCAATGCCATGAGCGACAACGCAATCCACCCCTTCCGTATCGATATTCCGCAGGTCGATCTGGATGATCTGCGGGACCGGCTGACCCGCACCCGCTGGATCGACGAGGTTTCCGGCACCGGCTGGGAACGCGGCGTGCCCACCGCCTACCTGCGCGAGCTCGTCGGGTACTGGGCCGAGAAGTTCGACTGGCGCGCAATCGAAGCCGAACTCAATATCCACCCGCAGTTCACCACCGTCATCGACGGGCAGCACCTGCACTTCCTGCACATCCGGTCCGAGTGGGCCGACGCCACCCCGCTGCTGCTGATCCACGGCTGGCCCGGTACCCCCGCCGACTTCCTCGATCTGATCGACCCCCTCACCGCGCCGAGCGAGCCCGGCGCACCAGCCTTCGACCTGGTGATCCCGACCCTGCCCGGGCACGGGTTCTCCGGCCCGCTCACCGAAACCGGCTGGAACGACGGCAAAGTCGCCGCCGCGCTGGCCGAGCTCATGACCCGGCTCGGCTATGAGCGGTTCGGGGTGCACGGCGGCGACCACGGCGCGTTCATCGCACCCAAGCTGGGCCGCGACTTCCCCGACCGTGTGCTCGGCGTGCACGTCAACGCCCTGGTCACCTTCCCCACCGGCGATCCCGCCGACATGGCCGCGCTGACCGAGGGCGAGCAGGCGCGACTGGCGGCCATGAAGCAGTTCCAGGACAACGGGTCGGCCTACATGAACCTGGCCGGTTCACGACCGGACACCATCGCGCAACTGCTCGCGGATTCGCCTGCGGGACAACTGGGTTGGATCGTCGAGAAGTACAAGGAGTGGACCGATGCCACCCGTGAACTGCCCGAGGACGCCATCGACCGCGACCGTATCCTGACCACGGTGGCCATCTACTGGCTCGCCGACACCGCGCGCAGCGCGGCGAGCTACTACTACGAGCGGTTCCACGACTACGCCATGTTCGCGCCCGGGCCGCGGGGCACGGTGCCGACCGGGGTCGCGGTCTTCACCACCGCGGACTTCGCCATCCGCCGCTTCGCCGAGAAGTCGCACAATATCGTGCACTGGTCGGAGTTCTACTCCGGCGGCCACTTCCCGGCGCTGGAGGTGCCGGAACTGCTCACCGGCGAGATCCGCGCCTTCTTCGCGGGACTGAACGACTGATCCACGCCGCCAACGTCATTCGGTAGGCCCCGCCCCGCGGGGCCTACCGCTTTGCGGGTAGCCGATCGAGGAAATCGGCGATGAGCGGGGCGATTTCGGCCAGGTGGGTTTCCAGGGCGAAGTGGCCGGTGTCGAACAGATGCAGTTCGGCGTCGGGGACGTCCGCCAGGTAGGCGTGGGCACCCGGCTCGGTGAAGAAGGGGTCGTTCGCGCCCCAGGCGATGAGCGTCGGGGGAGCGTATTTCCGCAGCCAGGACTGCCATTCGGGGTAACGGGCAACATTCGACTTGTAGTCGAAGGCGAGGGCCACCTGGGCCTCCTTGCGACCCGGCAGATCCAGATAGTGCTGGTCCAGGGTCCAGGCATCCGGATCGAGCAGGCCCGGGTCGGTGACACCCGCTTCGTATTGACCGCGAGTGCCTTCCAGCGTGAGCAACTGCCGGATGCCGTCCTCGTCGCCCTCGTGGTCCGGTCGCAGGTCGACGAGACCCTGTGCGGCCTCGGACAATCCGGCCTCGTAGGCATTGCCGTTCTGCACCACCAGGCCCGCGATCCACTCCGGATGCCGGGTCGCCAGGCGCAGGCCGACGGGTGCGCCGAAATCGAAGATGTACATGGTGAACCGGGCCAGGCCGAGGCGCTGGACGAAACCCTCGGTGATGTCGGACAGCCGGTCGAAGCTGTACTCGAAGTCGTCGGGGGCCACGGTGTTCCCGAAGCCCGGATAGTCGGGGGCGATGAGCCGGTAGCGGTCGCCGAGGGCATCGATGAGGCGGCGGAACTGGTGTGAGGCGGTGGGAAAACCGTGCAGTAGCAACAGCACCGGCGCATCCGCGCGGGCGGGTACGGACTCGCGGTAGAAGACCTCGACCCCGTCGACATCGAGACGGCGGTGCTGCACCAGGGGAAGTTCGCTCATGACTCCACATGCTTTCTCGTAACGATGTTGCATTAGTTTTACGCTTCGTTCTCCTAATGTGTCAATGGCTGGGTGTAGCATTAGCCGCGTGGCTGATCTCGAACCGCTGATCGGTGAACCCCTCGCCCTGGACCTGGTGAACACCCGGCCCGCCGGCGCTGATCTGCTGGAAACTCCTGAGCAACTGGCCGATTGGCTGCGACTGGAGGCCGACCGACTACCCGAGCCGCCCCCGGAACACCTCACCGGCAGCGACCTGGCCGCCGTCCACGCCGTGCGCGACCACACGGCCGCGGCCCTGGCCGCGCTGCTGGACGGTCGCCGCCCGCCGACCGCCGCGCTGAACGGACTCGTCGACGCGCAGAAGGCCGCCCCCGCCATCCGCCGCCTGGACTGGCACGGCAATACCGTCACCGAATCCGTGGCCCGCATCGGCACCCCGGGCGCTCGCCTGGCCGCCCACCTGGCCGACGCCGCCGCCACCCTGCTCCTGGACCCGGCCGTCCAGCGCATCAAACAGTGCGCCGCCCAGGACTGCGTCATGCTCTTCCGGCCCGCCCACTCCCGCCGCCAGTGGTGCTCGCCCGACCGCTGCGGAAACCGTGTCCGCGTCGCCCGCTACTACCAGCGGCACAAGGCGACCGAGTGGGTGTCACCGGCCGACCGTGAATGATCGACCACACCGGCGACGGCCGGACGTGAAGCCGGATCTCCGCGTCACTCTTCTGTAATTCTTCGATCGGGTTCGCGGGCCGAAGCGCGCAGTAGGGTCGGTTTCGTGGCTGATCGTGGAACGCGAATTGCCGGCGGGATCGTCGCGGGCGGGGTGACGCTCGGCGTGGCCGAGCTGGTGTCGGTGCTGGTCAGCCCCGACAGCACGCCGTTGCAGGCGGTGGGCGGGTGGATCGTCGACCACACGCCCGACGGGTTCCGCGAATGGGTGATCGGGCTGGTCGGCACGAATGACAAACTGCTGCTGTTCGTTTCGATGGGCGTGGCGGCGGTCGTGCTGGCCGGGGTGGCCGGGGTGATCGAGCGGGTGGGGCGGCCCTTCGGGTCGGTGCTGTTCGCGGCGTTCGGCCTGCTGTCCACCATCGCCGCGCTCGGGCGGCCGAATGCCTCCTGGATCTGGGCGCTGCCGTCGCTGATCGGCATGGTGGCCGGAATCCTGATGCTGCGCAGTCTGATCGAGAAGATCACCGCGCTCGACGAGGTGGCCGCCGAGCATATGGCCGTCGAGCGACGGCAGGTGCTGCGCGGGATCGGGATCGCGGGGGCTGCCGCGCTGGTTGCCGGGGTGGCGGGGCGGGTGATCGGGCTGCGGTCGCGGGATGTGTCGGCCGAGCGGGCCGATGTGGTGCTGCCGTCGCCGAGCGGGGTGGAACCGTCGGTCGAGCCCGGGGCGGATTTGCGGATTCCGGGGCTCACCCCGTACCTCACCAAGAACGCCGACTTCTATCGCATCGACACCGCGCTCACCGTGCCGCAGGTCAGCAAGGACGACTGGTCGTTGCGGATTCACGGCATGGTGGATCGCGAGATTCGCTTGAGCTATGCGGATCTCGCGGCCAAGCCGCCGATCGAGCGGCTGGTCACGCTGACCTGCGTCTCCAATCCGGTCGGCGGTGACCTCATCGGCAATGCGCGCTGGCTGGGCTATCGGCTCGACGAGCTCATCGCCGCGGCCGGGCCGCATCCGGACGCCGACATGGTGCTCTCGCGCAGCATCGACGGATTCACCGCGGGCAGCCCGCTGGCCGTGCTCGTGGACGGCCGCGACGCCATGCTCGCGGTCGGCATGAACGGTGAACCGCTGCCCACCGCGCACGGCTATCCCGCGCGCCTGGTGGTGCCCGGCCTCTACGGCTACGTCTCCGCCACCAAATGGGTGACCGAACTGGAGATCACCAGATTCGATCGGGCCGAGGCCTTCTGGACCAAGCGCGGCTGGTCGGCGAAGGGCCCCATCAAGACCGAATGCCGTATCGACACGCCCCGCGCGCACGGCACCTTCGGCGCGGGCAGGATCACCGTCGCCGGGGTCGCCTGGGCGCAGCATCGCGGCATCAAGGGCGTGGAAGTGCGTGTCGACCAGGGCGATTGGCAGCCCGCCCGCCTCGCGGTCGCCCCGTCCATCGATACCTGGGTGCAGTGGGCCTTCGACTGGGACGCCACCGGCACCGGCATCCACACCATCTGGGCGCGCGCCACCGACGGCACGGGCGAGACCCAGACCGACAAACAGGCCGACGTGGTCCCCGACGGCGCGACCGGATACCCCTCGCTCACAGTACGAATCAGCTGACTGGGAAAGACCGGTCGTTCGGCAGGTCGATCGCGGCGCGCCGATGCTGCGCGGGGGAAAGTTCCGAACGGCTCGTTTGTCGGCGTGCGCGGTTTAGGATCGGCGCGGCAGTCGCCGCCCGCCCGATCGAGGAGCCGAGGGAGCGCGCATGTCCGGAGTACTCGAATGGGCGCGGGCGGAAAACCTGCAGCCCGAACCGATCACGCTCGACGTCTGGAAGAAGCTGCCCCGCGACTTCTGCCGACTGGTCGAGGTGGTGAACGGCGATGTGGTGCGGGCCGAGTCGCCGCCGCTGGCGCACCGCAATGCCGCGCGCCGCCTGGCCTCCATGCTCGAGGCGGCCGCCGAAACCCATATGAGCCGATACAACGACGGCTGGCTATACGTCGGTGTGGATCAGGACGTGCTGCTGTGGGAGCACCCGCGGCTCACCGTCCGCCGCCCGGACGTCGTGTTGTTCTCCTGCGCCCCAGCCGATGTCGGCCCGTTGCAGGCCCCGCGGGGGAAGATCGCCATCGAGGTGGTCTCCCCGGCCACCGAACGCGTCGACACCGCCGACAAGCAGGCCGAGTACGCGCTGGCCGGAATCCCTTGGTACTGGCTGGTCTACATGGATCGCGACCGCGTGCACGCCATCCAGACCCACGTCCTGGTGCTGGGCCACTACCGCCCGCACCGCCGCCTGGACCCCTTCGTCGGCGAGACCCTGATGGACATGCCCATCGAGATCCGAGTCGACTGGACCCGCCTCATCAGCCTGATCCTGTGACGGCACGAAAAAGCGCTGCCCACCGGGAAATCCCGGCGGGCAGCGCTTTTCTTCGCGTGGCTCGCGCGACCGCCTCAGTGCGTGGCGTCGGCCTTCTGCGAGGCCTGTTCCGGCCGGCCGGCGGGCGCGCCGAAGCCGACGAACAGCGCCGAAGCCACCACACCGATCAATAGGATGCCCGCCGGCAGGTACATGGACTGGCTCAGCGCGGTGCTGAGCTTCTCCAGGATGGGACCCCGGACCGCCTCGGGCAGGCTGCTCAGGCTCTTGCCGCCGGTACCCTCACCGATCGGCCCGCTGGGCAGGTGCTGCGCGGAGATCCGCGCCGACAGCAGCGCGGCGACGGTGGCCGAACCGAGTACCGAACCCACCTGACGCATCGTGTTGTACACGCCCGCACCCGCACCCGCCTGCTGGATCGGCAGGTTGTGGGTGGCGACGCTGGCCAGCGGCGCCCAGATGCAGGCATTGGCGATACCGGCCACCCCGCCGATCACCAGGTACACCGGGATCGAGGCATCCGGCTTCATGAGCACCGCGAAGCCGAAGATGGTGGCCGCGAAGGCCGCGAAACCGATGGTCGGCAGCACCCGCGGCGGCATCCGGTCCGACAGCTTGCCGATGAGCGGCGCGGTCACACCGGTGAGAATCGCCATGGGCGCCAGCACCAGCGCCGAGCGCGTCGGCGACATGTCGCGCACCTGCTGCAGATAGAAGTAGAACGGCACGAAGGTCGCCGTGATCGCCGCGCCCATGGCCGCGATGGCAACGCTGGACAGCGCGAAATTGCGATCCTTGAACAAGCCCAGCGGCACCAGCGGCTCCCCGTTATTGCGGGACTGGTTGTAGACGAACAAGCCCAGCACCGCCACACCGGCGATGATCATGCCCCAGATGACGCCGTCCCAATCACGGGTATTGCCCTCCTGGATGCCGAACACCAGCAGGAACATGCCCACCGCCGAGAGCGCCACGCCGACCAGATCGAACTTGTGCTCATGGGTTTCCAGCGACGGCACCAGCCACACCGCGAGCGCGAAGGCCACCACGCCGATCGGCACATTGATGTAGAAGATCCACTCCCAGCCCTTCCAATCCACCAGTGCGCCACCGAGGATCGGGCCGACCAGGGTGGCCAGCCCGGCCACGCCGCCCCACAGGCCCATGGCCGCGCCGCGCTTGTCCGGCGGGAAGGTGCGGGTGATGACGGCCATGGTCTGCGGCGTCATGAGCGCCGCGCCGAGACCCTGCACGGCGCGGGCCGCGATCAGCATCTCGATGCTGCCCGACAGCGCGCACCACAGCGAGGCGGCGGTGAACACGGCCAGGCCGAGCAGGTAGATGTTCTTGGGACCGAAGCGATCTCCGAGCCGCCCGGTCACCAGCAGCGGCACCGCGTAGGTGAGCAGGTAGGCGCTGGTCGCCCAGATGACCTTGTTGATATCGGCATCGAGGGACCGCATGATCGCCGGATTGGCCACCGCGACGATGGTCATGTCCAGCAGGATCATGAAGAACCCGACGACCAGCGCGTATAGCGCCAGCCACGGATTGCGTTGAGTGGACATGGATTCGGGTTCCTATCTCAGGGGGTGGTTTGGCTGCCGACGCGTTCGCCGGATACCTCGTCGAAGTTCTCCCACTCGAGGTCGCCGCTCTCGAGTTCGGTGATGAAGCCGCGCAGCCATTCGGCTTCGGCGGCGGCCTGTGCGCGCACGTAGTCGACCCGGATCCAGTACCGCCGCGGCACCTCGCGCGCGACGGCCAGCTCGCGGAGTGAGGTGAGATCGGCGATCCTGGTGTCGATCCAAGAAACGCGTTCGCGGAGTGCGGCGGCGACCTCGTCCACAGGCAAATTGTGCGCTTCGGCCAAAGCGGGCACGAAGGCCGGGTATTCCTGCACCGGTTCGCGCAGCAGCTCGGTCACCCGGAACCGCAGGGCTTCCCGGCCCGCCCGCCGAATCCGGTAGGTGGTGCGTTCCGGCCGGTTACCGGCCCGATCGGTGCCCTCGGCGGCCACCAGTTCCTGATCCGCCAGCCGCGCCACCGTGTGATACAGCGAGCCCGGCTTGACCTTCACGAATTCGTCCTCGTGCCTGCTCAACAGCAGCTGGTACATCTCGTACGGGTGCATCGGGCGTTCCTCCAGCAGTGCGAGGACCAGCAGCGCCAGGGGCGTCAGCTTGGGTACCGCCTGCTTTCCGGTCACATCGACCTCCATTTCCCGACGACGGTAGCGCCCGTCCCCGACATCCTCCGCACCAAATATTCCGCGTGGAATATACGACGCGGAACATGTGCGGCGCAACCCCCTCGCCCCGCCCCGCGGCGTGTGTGAGTCCGGTCACTGGACCGTGAAATGCCTTGTCGCACGCGACTTCCCGGCGGGCACCTACCAAAACTGGTCGGTAGCATTAATTTCGCTAGGGAAGTAGCAGAAAGAGGTATGCGCAATGTCCGATCAGGAATCGAACACCCAGGAAACCGCCGCCGCCGACGGCATCGCCGCCATGATGGCCGCCTGGGACATCAAGGGCACCAGCGATTCCGCCGACGCCGCGGGCGACGCGGACAAGTAAGGGCGACGCGGACAGGTAATCCGCACCCGCGCAACGGAAAAGCCGCCCGCCGGATCGAAAGATCCAGCGGGCGGCTTCGTTTCGCCGTGTGTCGGTCCGATCAGACGGTCGGAGCCAACGCCTCGTCGATGATCTCCTGCTGCTCCACCGCGTGCACCTTGGACGAACCCGAGGACGGGGCCGACATGGCGCGACGCGAGATCCGGCGCAGCTTGCCGAACCGGGCCGGGAGGATCTCCGGCAGGTTCAGGCCGAAGAACGGCCACGCACCCTGGTTGGCCGGCTCCTCCTGGACCCACGCCAGATCGGTGGCGTTCGGGTACTGCTCCAGGGCCTCGTTGAGGCGGAACTTCGGGATCGGGTACAGCTGCTCGACGCGCACGATGGCCACGTCCTCGCGGTTGTGCTTGTTCTTCTCGGCCGCCAGCTCGTAGTAGATCTTGCCGGAGGTGAGCAGCACTCGCTTGACCTTGGTGCGGTCGCCGTTGCCCGACTCGTAGGTGGGCTCCTCGAGCACGGTGCGGAACTTGTTGTCCGTGAAGTCCTCGACCTCGGAGATCACGGCCTTGTTGCGCAGCATGGACTTCGGGGTGAAGACCACCAGCGGGCGGCGGATGCCGTCGAGGGCGTGGCGGCGCAGCAGGTGGAAGTAGTTCGACGGGGTGGAGGGGACCGCCACAGTCATCGAACCCTCGGCGCACAGCTGCAGGAAGCGCTCGATGCGACCCGAGGTGTGGTCGGGACCCTGGCCCTCGTGACCGTGCGGCAGCATCAGCACGACCTCGGAGAGCTGGCCCCACTTGGCCTCACCGGAGGAGATGAACTCGTCGATGATGGACTGCGCGCCGTTGACGAAGTCACCGAACTGCGCCTCCCACAACACGAGTGCGTCCGGGTTGCCCAGCGAGTAGCCGTACTCGAAGCCGACCGCCGCGTACTCCGACAGCGCCGAGTCGTGCACCGCGAACCAGCCCGGGTTCGCCGACCCGATGTTGTGCAGCGGGGTGTACTCGTCACCGTTCTTGCGGTCGATGATCACCGAGTGCCGCTGCGAGAAGGTGCCGCGGCGCGAGTCCTGACCGGTCAGGCGGACGGCCTTGCCCTCGTCGATGAGCGAGCCGAAGGCCAGCAACTCGGCCATGGCCCAGTCGACCTTGCCCTCGTAGGCCATCTCGCGGCGCTTCTCCAGCACCGGCTTGACGCGCGGGTGCACGGTGAAGCCCTCGGGCACGTTCACGAACGCGTCGCCGATGCGCTGCAGCACCGTCTTGTCCACGGCGGTAATGAGATTCGGCGGCATCGCCTGCTCGTCCTCGACCGACTCCGACGCCTCCGGCGGGAACTTCTCCAGCTCGCGCACCTCGTTGAAGATCCGCTCCAGCTGACCCTGGTAGTCGCGCAGGGCGTCTTCGGCTTCCTTCATGGAGATGTCGCCACGGCCGATCAGCGACTCGGTGTACGCCTTGCGGACCGAGCGCTTGGTGTCGATCACGTCGTACATGCCCGGCTGGGTCATCGACGGGTCGTCGCCCTCGTTGTGGCCGCGGCGGCGGTAGCAGATCATGTCGATCACGACGTCGCGCTGGAACTTCTGGCGGTAGTCGACGGCGAGCTTGGCCACCCACACGCAGGCTTCCGGATCGTCGCCGTTCACGTGGAAGATCGGCGCACCGATGAACTTCGCGATGTCGGTGGAGTATTCGGTGGAGCGCGAGTACTCCGGCGCGGTGGTGAAGCCGATCTGGTTGTTCACCACGATGTGCACGGTGCCGCCGGTGCGGTAGCCGCGCAGGCCCGACAGGTTCAGGGTCTCGGCGACGACACCCTGGCCGGCGAAGGCCGCGTCACCGTGCAGCATGAGCGGCACGACGGAGAACGAGCGGTTCTCCTCGCCGGTGGCGACGATGTCTTCCTTGGTGAGCAGATCCTGCTTGGCGCGCACCAGACCCTCGAGCACCGGGTCGACGGCCTCGAGGTGGGACGGGTTGGCGGTCAGCGAGACCTCGATCTCGTTGTCGCCGAACATCTGCAGGTAGGTGCCGCGCGCACCGAGATGGTACTTCACGTCGCCGGAACCGTGGGTGGCGGCCGGGTTCATATTGCCCTCGAACTCGGTGAAGATCTTCGAGTAGGGCTTGCCCACGATGTTCGCCAGCACGTTCAGGCGGCCGCGGTGCGGCATGCCGATGACGACCTCGTCGAGGGCGTACTCGGCGCACTGGTCGATGACGGCGTCCATCATCGGAATGACCGACTCCGCGCCCTCGAGCGAGAAGCGCTTCTGGCCGACGTATTTGGTCTGCAGGAAGGTCTCGAACGCCTCGGCCGCGTTGAGCCGGGACATGATGTACTTCTGCTCGGCCACAGTGGGTTTCGCGTGCTTCTGCTCCACGCGCTCCTGAATCCAGCGCAGCTGCTCGGGATCCAGGATGTGGGTGTACTCCACGCCCACGTGGCGGGCGTAGGCGTCGCGCAGGATGGACAGCACGTCGCGCAGCTTCATGCGCTCCTGGCCGTGGAAGCCCGCGACATTGAATTCGCGGTCCAGGTCCCACAGGGTCAGGCCGTGCTGGGTGACATCCAGGTCCGGGTGCGAGCGGAACTTGTCCTTGACCAGCCGTAGCGGATCGGTGTCGGCCATCAGGTGGCCGCGGCTGCGGTAGGCGTTGATCATCTCCTGCACGCGGGTCGACTTGTCGATGCCGCGTTCCTGAATGTCCTTGCGCCAGCGCACCGGCTCGTAGGGGACACCCATGCCGTGGAAGATCTCGTCGTAGAACTCGTCGGAGATCAGCAGGTTGTGGATGGTGCGCAGGAAGTCGCCGGACTCCGCGCCCTGGATGACGCGGTGGTCGTAGGTCGAGGTCAGCGTCATCAGCTTGCCGATGCCCAGCTCGGCCAGCTGGCCGTCGCTCATGCCCTGGAACTCGGCCGGGTACTCCATGGCGCCCGCGCCGATGATCGCGCCCTGGCCCTGCATCAGGCGCGGCACCGAGTGGTTGGTGCCGATGGTGCCCGGGTTGGTCAGCGAGATGGTGATGCCGGCGCAGTCGTCGGTGGTCAGCTTGGAGTCGCGGGCGCGGCGGACGATGTCCTCGTAGGCGCTGTGGAACTGCGCGAAGGTCATGCCCTCGGTGTTCTTGATGGCCGCGACCGCGAGCGAACGGCTGCCGTCCTTGGCCTTGAGGTCGATGGCCAGACCGAGATTGGTGTGCGCCGGGGTGACCGAGTTCGGCTTCCCGTCGACCTCGGCGAAGTGCCGGTTCATGTTCGGGAAGGCCTTGATGGCCTGCACGATCGCGTAGCCCAGCAGGTGGGTGAAGGAGATCTTGCCGCCGCGGGTACGGGCGAGATGGTTGTTGATGACCAGACGGTTGTCGATCATCAGCTTGGCCGGAATCGCGCGCACCGAGGTAGCGGTGGGGATCGCCAGCGAGGCCGACATGTTCTTGACGATGGCCGCGGCGGGGCCGCGCAGCACCTTGGTCTCGTCCTCGGCGGCGGGCTTCGGACCACCGGAGGTCGGGGCCGCGTTCGACGCGGGTGCGGGAGTGGTCTGGGGGGCTCGAACCTGAGCGGGAGCCGGGGCGGGCGCGGGGACGACCGGAGGGGGAGGGGCTACAGGGGTGGAATTCAC
The DNA here is from genome assembly GCF_007990715.1 of Nocardia seriolae NBRC 15557. Taxonomy (GTDB): domain Bacteria; phylum Actinomycetota; class Actinomycetes; order Mycobacteriales; family Mycobacteriaceae; genus Nocardia; species Nocardia seriolae. The sequence continues at coordinate 24,088 of NZ_BJWY01000032.1, forward strand.
GACGGGCGCGGGGGCCGCAGCGGCGGGGGGAGCCGGAGCGACGACGGCGGCGGCCGCCTGGCTGTTGTTACCGGATTCGGCAGTGTTCTCAGGGGTGTAATCCGCCAGGAACTCGTGCCAGCTTTCGTCGACGGACGACGGGTCTTGCTTGTACTTCGCGTACATCTCGTCGACAAGCCACTGGTTCTGTCCGAACTGGTCTGTTGAGCTGCTCACAGCAGGTGTTCGCCTCATTTCGTTCTTCGCGCTGCGACGTTTGTGACGTGCCCGGCACGGGTAATCGGCGGATGCGCGCCGATGCGCCCCCACTGAGGATATGCCCACCCCTGTTCGCCCACGGGCATGGCTACCACCGAGCGGACACATTCTCTCGTGACGACTCGTCCTCGCTCGAGAATATTCCTTCCATCGCCCGGGCCGCAGCCCACAGCCGGTAGTACGCGCCGCGCGCCGCCAGCAGTTCTTCGTGCGACCCGATTTCGCTGATCCGCCCGTGTTCGACCACCGCGATGCGATCGGCCTGAGCGGCCGTGGCGAGCCGGTGCGCCACGATCACCGAAGTCCGTCCGCGCGTCACGGATTCGCTGGCCACCAGCACCGATGCCTCGGCGGCCGGGTCCAGGACGGCGGTGGCCTCATCCAGCAGCAGCAGATCGGGCCGGACCAGCTCGGCCCGGGCCAGGGCGATGAGCTGACGCTGCCCCGCCGAGAGCCCGCGCCCGCGTTCCCCGACCGGCTGCGCCATGCCGTGCGGCAATGCCTGGATGGTTGCCAGTGCGCCCACCGCCGCGGCCGCCGCCTCGATCTCCGCGGGACTCGCCAATGGTTTTCCAAATGCAATGTTGCTGGCAATGTCTCCGGTGAACAGGTGAGCTTCCTGAGGCACCACGCCCAGCCGGGAACGAAACTCGGTGAGGCGATAGTCGCGAATGTCCACGCCATCCACGCGGATTGCGCCGGAGTGAGTCGAATCGTGGCTCGTATCATGCCTTTCCGCTATGGAGAACGGGGTAACACCGTCGGGAATTTCGTGATTCCGCTCACCTGACACCGGTTCTCGGGGCATGTCGTAGAGGCGGGCCAGCAGCTTCACGATGGTCGACTTGCCCGCACCGGTCTCGCCGACCAGGGCCAGGCTGCCGCCCGCCGGAATGGTCAGGTCGACCCCGTCGAGGGCGGGCCGGTTCGCGCCCGGGTACCGGAAGTGCACATCCTCGAACGCCACCTCGCCCCGCAGCCGCCCGTCGATGACGGCCGGATCGGCCGGATCCGGGGCGATGGACGAGGGCGTGCGCAGCAGTTCCCCGATGCGCCGCAACCCGACCCGCGCCTGCTGATAGCCGTCGAACAGCTGCGACAGCTGCATGATCGGCCCGAACAGCAGCTGTAGATAGAGGACGAAGGCGACCAGCGTGCCCGGGGTGGTGGAGCCGCGCGCCACCGCCCACGCGCCGGTGAACACCACCGCCGCCAGCGCCAGATCCGCCCACATGCCGACGAAGGCGAAGAAGACGGAGATGGCCCGCTGCGCCCGCATCCGGCTGACCCGGAAGTTGTCGGAGTAGCCCGCGAACCGGGTCGCCGCGATCGATTCGTGCCGATTGGCCTGGACGACCCGCAGCCCCGCGACGTTCTCGGCGAAGTCGGCGTTGACGGTGGCCGAATGCTCGCGCGCCGCGCTGTAGGCCGCGTCCGACACCTTGCGGAACCACCAGGTGCCGACCAGCAGCGGTGGTAGCGACACGAAGACCACCAGTGCCAGCCGCAGGTCGATCACCGCCAGCGCCACCGTGATTCCGCCCACCGTCAGCAGCGCGACCAGCGCGTTCGGCAGCCCGGTCTGCATGAAGGTGGACAGCGCGTCGATGTCGGTGGTCATCCGGGTCATGATGCGGCCGGACAGTTCCCGCTCGTAGAAGTCCAGCCCCAGCCGCTGCAGATGCGCGTAACTGCGCACCCGCAGCCCGAACAGCACCCGTTCCCCGGCCCGATTGCTCCACAGCACCGAGGTCGCCGCCACGATCCAGCCCAGCGCGACCAGCGCCACGCCGATCCCGGCCGCCCGCACCAGCGCCGCACCGTCGTGCTTGCCCACCCCGGAGTCGACCGCGTAGCGCACGATCGACGGGAACCCCACACCCACAACCGCATCCAGCGCGAGCAGCACCATGGTCCCGGCGACCAGCCATTTCACCAGCCCCAGCGCATGCCGCAGCCGGAACCCGGGATCGGGCTCCCGCAGCCCGGCCGAATCCAGCCCGGGCTGCTCGGTGGGCGCGGGCAGCTTGCCCAGCACCCGCCGAACCTCCTCCGGCGTATCGCGATCCGGCTCCTCAGCCTGGGTCGGCGGCTCATCCGGATCGGTCGTCGCCGTCGCTCCGGCGCTGTCCTTGCTGGAATCTGCTGAGGCAGAAGAGATTCCATGCGGCAACACGCTGGAGCGGCCGGGGGTGGTGCCCATGTCGGGGCGGGTTCCGGGACTGATGCCGAGGCCGGAGCCGGGGGTGGCGGGACCCGAGGCGGCGGATTCCGGTGCGGGCAGGCGGATTACGCGGTCGGCGTGGGCGAGGGTGGATTCGCGGTGGGCCAGGATCAGGGTGGTGCGGCCGGAGTCGGTGGGGAGGGAGGCGAAGATGGCGGCCTCGGTGACGGCGTCCACCGCGGAGGTGGCGTCGTCCAGGATGAGGATGCGCGGGTCGGCCAGCAGGGCGCGGGCCAGGGCGATGCGCTGGCGCTGGCCGCCCGAGAGGGTCAGGCCGCGTTCGCCGACGACGGTGTCGTAGCCGTCGGGGAGGGCGTCGATGAACTCGTCCGCCGCGGCCTGTTTGGCCACTGCGTGGATCTCGGCCTCGGTGGCCTCCGGCCGGCCCAGGGCGATATTGGCGGCGATGGTGTCGGAGAGCAGGAACGCCTCGTCGAACACCACGCCGACCGCCGCGCGCAGTTCGGCGGCGCGCAGGTCGGCGATATCGGCGCGGGAGTCCTTGCCGTACAGGCTGATCCGGCCCGACTCCGGTGAATAGAACCGGGGCAGCAGCAGACTCAGCGTGGACTTGCCAGACCCGGCGGGCCCGATGATGGCCACCGTTTCCCCGGGGGGCGATGTTCAGTGTGAAGTCGCGCAGTACCGGCCGTCCGGGCTCGAATCCGAAGGACAGGCCCGCGATGTCGATGCCCAGGGGGCCGTTCGGAACGTCCAGGGGCTCTTCGGGATCGATGAGTTCGGGTGCGCTGTCGATGACCTGGTGCACGCGGTCGGCGGCGGCGCGGGTCAGCTGCGCGGTCACCACCACGTAGGACATGACGCGGGTGGAGTTGGTCATGGTGGACACGTAGGCGACGAAGGCCAGGAAGGTGCCCAGCCCGATGCTGCCGCGGAAGGCCAGCAGCCCGCCCACCGCGATCACCGCGACCAGCCCGGCTTGCGGGATCGCCTCCAGGGTCGGGCTGAACCGGGCGTCGATGCGGGCCGCGCGCATGCGCTCGGCGTACAGCTTGCGGCCGTGCCGCTCCAGCACGCCGACCATGCGGGCTTCCTGCCCGAAGCCCTTCACCACGCGCACCCCGGTGACGGTCTCCTCGACATGCTGGGCCAGGTCGGCGGCCCGCTGCTGCGCCGACCAGGTGGCCGCGTACAGGCGGGGCCGGACCCGGTAGACGACCAGCGCCAGCACCGGCACCACCAGTAGCGCCGCCAGCGCCAAAGGCGTTGAGAGCCACAGCATCACGCCCGCGGCCAGCACGAATTGCGCGGCCGCCAGTGCCGACCACGGGGCCATGGCGAGCAGCCCCTGGATCAGGGTGAGGTCGCTGATCGAGCGTGAGATGACCTGCCCGGTGCGCAGCGCGTCCTGACCCGGGCCGTCCAGACGTTGCAGCGCGCCCAGCAGGTCGACCCGCAATTCGTGCTGGACATCGAGGGCCAGCCGCCCGGCCAGCATGCGGCGTCCGAAGGAGGCGAGAAACCGGCCGAGGGCGACCACGCCCAGCGCCCCGGCGGTGGCGGCGATGATGCGGGTGTCACCGGCGGTCGCGCCGTCGAGGGCGCGCTTGGCCAGCAGCGGCCCGGTCACCTCGACGATCCCGCCGAGCGTGACGGCCAGCGCCAGCCCGGCGAGCAGCTGCGGGTGCTCCCGGCACCGCTGCCACAGTCGGCGCAGCCAGCCGCGGTCTCTCTGTACATCCATCGAATTCATCCCGGAGAACAACGATCTTCCCACCCCCACTTTGTTCCCGCCCGAACTCGGCGGTTCCAGTGTCCGCCCAGCTCTTCAGTATCCACCCGGTCACCGACACCCGGGACGCCGTCTTGTGCGGTGCAGGTCGGCGTGGTCGGCTGGAGGCATGCCGATTCAGCGCCTCAATCACGCCGTCCTGTTCGTCTCCGACGTGGAGCGCTCCGCCGCCTTCTACTGCGAGGTGCTCGGCTTCCGCCGATTGCCCGGCGGCTTCCCGGAGGCGGTGTTCCTCCAGGCCGCCGGTTCGGCGAACGACCATGACCTGGGCCTGTTCCGGTCACCCGACCCGGCGGTCGCGCACCGCACCGGCCGGATCGGGCTCTACCACCTGGCCTGGGAGGTGGACACGCTCGGCGAGCTCCAGCGCGTTCGCGACGCGCTGACCGTGGCCGGTGCGCTCACCGGCGCGTCGGATCACGCCTCCACCAAGGCGCTCTATGCCGCCGATCCCGACGGCATCGAATTCGAGGTCTGCTGGCTGGTTCCCGACGCGGCGGTCGAGGCCGAGCTGGCCGCCATGACCGCGCCGAGTGTGCCGCTGGATCTGCCCGGCCTCGTCGCGAAATACGGCGCGGACACCCCGGGCGGCCCGCGCACCGATCACGAGGTGTGGCGTCGGCTGTTCGCCGACCGCGCCTGAGGACTGTGCCGATCGGGTCGGAGGCCGGTTCGCCGATCGGGTCCGATCAGATGTCGCGGCGGGTGAAGAACCACCAGCCCGTCGCACCGGCCGCGGCGCTCCACAGCACCAGCAGTGCCATGGCGGCCGGTGTCGGCGCGATGAGCGCGCTCTTGGCGTAGCGTCCGCCGCTGATCGCCCCGACTGTCGAGGCCACCGGCAGGATGGCCGCCAGCCCGCCGAATCCGATGGCGCGCACGGTAATCCAGATCAGCGGCTCCAGCACCGCCCAGCCCAGCACGGCGGCCAGCGCCTGCGTCGGGGAGCGCAGCACGAAGCCGAGCGCGGTTCCGATCACCGCCCAGCACAGTGCCGCCAGCGCCAGCCCGATCAGCACGCCCCAGAATCCGGCGTCCAGCGGCACCCGCGAGCCGCCCGCGAGGCGCATGGCGGCGCCGCCGAGGATCTCCGTGACCAGCACCGTGCCCAGCGAAAACGCCGCCGCCACCGCCAGTTTCGAGCCCAGCAGCAGCGTCCGGTCGGTGGTGAACAGCGTGCTCAGCGCCATCGAGCCGGTCTTGAACTCGGTGGCCGAGCCCAGCGCGCCGAAGGCCGCCGCCGCGGCGACCGTCAGCACCAGCACCCAGGTGGTCAGCAGTGCGGCCCAGCCCGTCCCGGAACTGAACCCGGTCTCGTGCTCCCCGCCGGTCTGGAACCCGGTGCCCAGCGCGAGGAACGCCGCCACCCCCGCGGCGACGACCCCGCCGCCGATCAGCCGGTTCAGCCGCACCGAAGTCACCTTGCGCACTTCGGAATTCGCGGCCCGCACCACCACCGGTGGCACCGTCAGGTTCATCGAGGGTCCTTTCGTCGAGCGTCGCCGGGCCCGCGCGCGGGTCGCCTGCCCCCGCCGACGCCGCGTTCCACCGTTCCGGCGCGCTGTCGCTTCGTCGTTCGGGCGTGCTGCCGTTCCGTCGTTCCGGTGTGTTGCTGACCGGAATCCACGGCGCTGGGCGAGATCACGGTCTCGCGCGGGCCGGGATGGTGGGAGGGGCCGCGGATTCCGGCGCGGTGCGGGGCGGTCACCGGTAGGGTCCGGGCGCGGCCGGGTAGGCCGGGGTAGGGGCTCCGGTGTGGGTGAGGGCGGCCAGGACCTGGTCCGGGTGGATGTGTTCCTGGGTGATCTCGGTGAGCTGGACCCGGGCGGCCTAGGCGGCCGATTCCAGTTGTGTCAGTGAGGCTTCCGCCACGGCGAGCCGGCCGTCGGGGCGCATGACCGTGTCGGTGAAGCCCTGGGCGGCCAGTGTGGTGGCCAGCGCGATCGGGCTGGTGGCCTTGACCAGCAGCCGATCCGGGTGGCTGCGCCGCAGCCGGGCGGGGCTGCCCTGGTAGGCGACGCGGCCGCGGTCCAGGACGATGAGCTCGTCGGCGATGGCCAGCACGGTGCTCAGGGTGCGGGAGGTCAGCAGCACCGTGCCGCCGCGGCGGGCGTGCCCGCGCAGAAAGTCGTTGAGCCAGGCGGTTTCGCGCAGGTCGAGTCCGGTACCCGGATCGTCGAGGACCAACAGCGGGGGGTCGCCGAGCAGGGCCACCGCCAGCGCCAACCGGGTCCGGGCGCTCTCCGGCAGCGTGCCGATGCGCTGACCGGCGACCTCGCCCAGACGCACCAGCGTCAGCAGTTCGTTCGGCTGCTCATCGGAAACCCCTGTGGCGGCGGCGAATACGCGCAACTGCGCGGACACCTTGCGGGCGGGGTGCAGCCCGCGCGGGGTCAGCATCGCCCCGATCACCTGCCGCCCGGGGCGCGCCCCCGAGCCGGGGCCGCCCACGCTCGCGGTGCCGGAGGTGGGTGTCAGCAGCCCGAGCAGCATGCGCAGCACCGTGGTCTTGCCCGCGCCGTGCGGGCCCACCAGGGCCGCCACCTTGCCCGCGGGCACCACGAAACTCACGTCCTCGACGGCGGGTTCGGTGTCGAAGGTCTTGGTCAGCCCCGCGGCGGCGAAGGCGAGCGGCCGGGTCACGGCCGCTTGTCCCAGGCCGGTGCCTCCACGGAGGGCAGCGGATCGGCCTCGACGATCAGGGGCTGCGGCCAGGTCAGCGGCGGTGCGCCGAATGCCTTGCGGGAGTTGTCGACAATGCCGTGGACCAGCGCCCGGTTGCCGAAACCGCCGATGGCCGCGCCGATTCCGGCCGGAATCACCTTGCCGACCATGAGCGCCCCGCGCTTGGCGATGAACTGGACCATGAACCGTTTGAGCAGCGAATCGTTCATGGCGGACAGCCCCGGGATCTTGCCCGCCAGCAGGCTGCCCCAGTTCTTGGCCGAGTGCCCGACGCTCTTCTCCACGATCTCCATGCCGCTCTCGCCGAGCACCACGGCCAGCACCAGCGCGCGGCGGCGCTCCTTGTCCTCCGGCGCGAGGCCGTGCACGGCCGCCACGGCCAGGGTGTACACCGCCGAGGCTTCCAGGAAGAAGGCCGTCTCCGCGCTCATGGCGGCCAGCGAGGCCACCGTCCCGACGCCGGGCACCGCCGCAGTCGCGCCGACCGCCGTGCCCGAGGTGGTCACGGTATTCAGATAGAGCTTCTCGATGCGCGCTATGAGCTGCGCGGGCGACTCGCCCGGATGCGACTCGCGCAGCTTGCCCACGTATTTGGCGACAGCCGGAGCCTGCACCTGGGCCCCGTTGTCGCGCAGGGAGACGACCGCCTTCTCGAACCCGGCCTTGAACATCGACAACCCCTTCATAGTGCGGTCCTGCGCCAAACTGTATGGCACCCCGACAACGATTCGCGAGATAGACCGGTTCCGGATGGGAAGGTCCCGCGACACGCAAGATCGGCCTAGGGTGGAGCGCGTGGCAGGCGTGTCCGAAGGCGCGTCGGGTGTTCCCGATCCGCGACTGCGCGCATTCGTCCTCGGGTACGAGGGCTATCTGCTGCGCGGGTTCGCGCCGGGCACGCATGTCGGGATGCCGGGTTCGACGCTGACGGTGATCGTCACCATCGGCGAGCCGATCGACATCGCGGTCTCCTCGCAGCCCGGTCAGCTCGGTGGGCGCTGGGACATGCTGGCCAGCGGGCTCACCACGCATCCGGCGGTGATCGTGCACAACGGGTTCCAGCACGGCGTGCAGTTGAATCTGACGCCCGGGGGCTGCCGGGCGCTGTTCGGGATGCCCGCGGCGGCGCTGGGATCGTGGATCGTCGACCTGTCCGACGTGCTCGGCCCGTGCGCGCTCGAACTGCGGGAACGGCTGTCGCCGCTGAGTTCGTGGCCGCAACGCTTCGCCGTTCTCGACGAAATCCTGCTGCGCCGGGTGCGGCCGGTGCCCTGGGACGACGGACTCGCTCGCGCGTGGACCCTGCTGTCCGGGCCCGACCCGGCCGTGCGGGTGGCCGCCGTCGCCGACGAGATCGGCTGGAGCCGAAGGCATCTGGGCAATCGCTTCAGCGCCGAGTTCGGCATCACCCCCAAGGACGCGGTCCGGGTGGCGCGATTCGAACGCTCGCACCGGCTGCTGCGCGATCCGGTGCTGCCGCCGCTGGCCGAGGTGGCCGCCATCAGCGGCTACTACGACCAGGCGCACATGGCCCGGGAATGGCGGGAGCTGGCGGGCATGCCGCCCTCGGTGTGGCGCGAGCGCGAGGAGTTCCCATTCGTCCAAGACCGAGAAGTGGCCGGGGCGGGAGGGTGAGTGGCATGAGCGAAACGACAACACCTGTACAGACCACCGTCGTCTGGCCGACCCTGGTCTACCGCGACGCCAAGGCCGCGATCACGTTCCTGGAAAAGGCTTTCGGCTTCGAGACCCGGGCCTGCTATGCCGACGGCGATATCGTCCATCACGCCGAACTCGCCTGGCCGGGCGGCGGCGCGATCATGCTCGGCGGCGTCCGCGACGGCATGGCGCTGGACTGCCAGCCGCCCGGCGTCGGCTCCGTCTATATCGCCATCGACGACGCCGACGCGCTGTATGCCCGGGCAAAGGCGGCGGGCGCGAACGTCACCCGTGAACTGCGCGACGAAACCGGCTACGAATCAAGGGGTTTCACCTGCCGCGACCCCGAAGGCGTCTACTGGAGCTTCGGCACCTACCGGGGCGCGACGAGGGAGCAGCTCGGACCGCGCCGGATCGGATCAGACCGCACCGGATCGGATCAGACCGCGCCGTGACCGGCGGGCACCCGTTCGGCGTCGACCGGCGGAGGTGGCGGGGCGCCGTCGCCGAACGGCTTGCCGCCCAAGGATTCCCGACCGTGCGGGGTCAGCCAGTCGCCGAGTTCGGGGCCCTTGGGCACGATCCGCGTCGGATTGATGTCGGTGTGCACGATGTAGTAGTGCTGCTTGATCTGCGTGAAATCCACGGTGTCGCCGAAGCCCGGGGTCTGGAACAGGTCGCGGGCGTAGGCCCACAGCACCGGTAGCTCGGTGAGCTTGTCCCGATTGCACTTGAAATGCCCGTGATACACCGGATCGAAGCGGACCAGCGTGGTGAACAGCCGCACATCGGCCTCGGTGATGGTGTCGCCGACCAGATACCGCTGGGTGGCCAGCCGCTCCGACAGCCAGTCCAGCGCGGTGAACAGCCGATCGTAGGCCGCCTCGTAGGCGTCCTGCCCGCCCGCGAACCCGCACCGGTACACGCCATTGTTGACCTCGGTGTAGACCCGGCGATTCACCGAATCGATCTCCGCCCGAAGGTCTTCCGGGTACAACCGCGGCGCGCCGGGCCGGTGGAACTCGGTCCACTCGGTGGAGAAGTCCAGGGTCAGCTGCGCGTAGTCGTTGGTGACCACCGCCCCGCTGCGTTCGTCCACGACGGCGGGCACGGTGATGCCGCGCGGGTAGTCCGGGAAACGCTCGAGGTACGCGTCCCGCAGGAAGTGGATGCCCAGCACCGGATCCACCTCGCCGGGATCCAGATCGAAGGTCCAGCTGCGCTTGTCGTGGGTGGGCCCGCACAGTCCCAGCGACAGCGCCGATTCCAGCCCGAGCAGCCGCCGCACGATGAGCGTGCGATTGGCCCACGGGCACGCTCGGGCCGCGACGAGCCGGTACCGGCCGGGCTCGACCGGATATCCGTCCCGCCCGTCCGCGGTTATCCGCGTGTCGATGTAGTTCGTGTCCCGCTTGAATTCACCGGGCTCGACATAGGTCCCCGGTTCGGATTTCGACGTGGTCACCTGTGCCATTTTGCCCTCCGCTTCGCTCCGGGCGGGTTCGCGGCCCTGAGGTCTCGATTCTTCCCTCCCTCCGCTCCTCCGCTACGCTCCCCCGCTCCAGTCGGTCCAGAATCGAGACGGCCGCGAACCATCGGGTGTTCTTCGCCGGATCGAACCTGTTATGTGCCCGGTCTGTTCGCGAAGTGAGCGGCCGCATACATTCGCTCTCATGACTGACTCGAAGCCGACCCGTCTGGAACGCACCGTGACCGCGGGCGGCGCGGACGCGGCGATTCTGACCATCGCCCGTCCGCCGCTCAACCTCTTCGACAAGGCGCTGCTCGAGGCCCTCGCGGTGGATCTCGAGGAGCTGTCGGCGAATCCGCCCCGGGCACTGCTCATCCGGGCCGACGGCAAGCTGGTGTCCGGCGGCGTGGACGTGCACGTCTTCGACGGCCTGACCGAGGACGAGGGCGCGCAGCTGTGGCGGACCCTGTTCGCGCGCATCATCCATCCGCTCGAGGCGCTGCCCTGCCCGGTCGTCTTCGCGGCCCACTCATTGACCCTGACCGCGGCCTTCGAAATGGCGCTGGCCTGCGACATCATCCTGGCCGCCCCGAAGGCCAAGTTCGGCCTGGTGGAGACCGTGGTCGGCCTGACCCCGTCGATGGGCGGCCCGCAGCGGCTGGCCGAGCGCGCCGGTTCCGGCCGCGCCCGCGAGTTCGTCATGACCGGTGACCTCTACGACGCCGCCACCCTGGCCGATTGGGGTGTGGTGAACGCCGTGCACGAGGACGTCGACACCGCCGCCCGCGCGTTGCTGACCCGCCTGGCCGACGGCCCGACCCGGGCGCACGCCGCCACCAAGGCGATCATCGAGGCGTGGCGTTCCGGCGGTGTGGCGCACGCGGATTCGGTGACGCCGGAGGTGTCCGGGCAACTTTTCGGCACCGAGGATCTGAAGAACGCGGTGCGCAGCTTCCTGGATGTCGGGCCCGGAAAGGCCACGTACACAGGCAAGTAGGCCCCGGCCCGGGGTTTCGACCGCCCGGTCGCGTTGCGCGCCCGGGTGTGTCGGCTGTCCCCCGGGCGTGTCAAGCCCCTCACCTGCATGGGGATGAAATTGGGGGGGTAATGAAAACCGCCCGGCGGTGAATTGCGGTGTGGCTGTGCGAAAGGCACCGCGAATCCGACGTTTCCGCAGGCTCGCCCGGGGGAAGCCTGGTTTCACAGGGCGGTTGTCTGTTTCCGTGGCGTCAAACCCTGACATCCGTTTGCCGACAATCCGCCCAAGGTTGTGACCTGCATCATATAGTCACTCATGCCTGGCAGGGCTTACGAGGCACTCGGAGGGACGATGTCGCAGTTACTCGTGGAATACCCGCACTATCGAAACGGTCGGCGCGAGAACCCGCTCGCGCGCGCCGCCGACGGCATCCTGCGCTACGGCAATCTCACGCCCGCGCTCACCGAGCTACTCGACATCCAGGTGCACACCTTCGCCGCCCGCGAGGCCGTGGTGGAGATCGGCGGCCCCCGGCTCACCTACCGCGAACTCTGGTACTCGGCCTCCCGCATCGCCGGCGGCCTGCAGGAACACGGCATCGGCTACGGCGACCGGGTGGCGGTGCGCATGCCGGTCGGCGCGCGCTGGGTGCAGGCCTTCCTGGGCGCGCTGCTCTCGGGCGCGGTGCCGGTCCTGGTGCACGACGGCCTCCCGGACGCGGTGGCGGAGCGCGTGATTCGCGACGCCTGCACCGACTTCGTGCTCGACGGCGGCGGCCGCGCGGCCGGCTTCGGCGAGGCGCTGCCCGACGCCGCGGCATTCATCGACGACGGCGCCTCGCTCGGCGAGCTGGCGCTGCTCTGCTACACCACCGGTGCCGAGACCGGGCCGCGAGGGGTGGAGCTGACCAACGAGAACCTGCTCTCCGCAATCCGATCCGTGATCGGCGCGCTGGAGCTGCCCACCGACGGCCTGCGCAATCTGGTGCTGCTGCCGCTGGCCCACGCCAGCGGCTGCGTCGACCAGCTGCTGCCCACCTTCGCGGTCGGCGGCACCGTGGTGCTCACCCCCGACCGGTCCGCGGTGCCCGAAGCCCTTGTGGCCGAACGGATCGACATGATCTCGGCGACGCCCCGAGTCTTCGCCGGGCTGCTGCCCGACCTGGCCGGACTGCGGGTGGAGCAGGTGCGTCAGGTGTGCAGCGCCGGGCATCGCGCGGAACTGGCGGCGGCCGACCCGGACGTGTCCGACGCGGTCTCGGCCAGCCTGCGCGAGGTTTTCCCGGCGGCACGTCAGTGGTCGGTCTGGGGCGCGACCGAGACCTCCGGCATCGGCCTGGCCCGCGACGACGACGCGGCCGGCCGCGACACGCTCGGATTCGCCTTCGGCGGAACCGAACTGGCCCTGTGGGGGCCGCGCGCGGCCGCCGACCACGGCGAACTGCTGTGCCGGGGACCGAATGTCACCCCGCGCTACTGGAACGATCCGCAGACCACGCAGTCCCGCTTCACCGGGTCGTGGTTCCACACCGGCAACCAGGTCAGCATCGACGCCGACGGCCTGGTCCGCCGGGCGGCCGCGGACTGACCTTGGTGGCGCGGCTGGACGTTGGCTCAGTCCAGCAGGCGGATGTGCAGGGCCTCGCGCACGTCGGGCGTGATGCCGATTTCGGCGAGGTAGCCCTCGATGCCGCCGTACATGGTGTGCATGGACTTCGAGGCCGACTCCAGGTACTCGGGCCGCACGCCGAGCAGGTCGTCGGAGAGCTCCCGGTTCGCCTCCGCGGACATGAACGCGCGCAGGGTGGGGACGGCGTCATTGCTGAGCAGGTAGTCGGCGTAGATGTCGTCCTCGGTGACGCCGACCGCGCGCAGCAGCGTGGCCACGGCCCAGCCGGTGCGGTCCTTGCCCGCGGCGCAGTGCACCAGCGCGGTCCCGGTCAGCACCGATTCGGCCAGCGCCCGGATGGCGGCGTGCGCCTCGGGCAGGGCGGGGAAGAGGCGGTAGACCTCGAGCATGTGGGCGGCGGCGGTGTCCTCGGCGCGCGCCTCGTGCGGCGGGGTCTCGCCCATGCGCGAGTCGAAGGGAGTGACCCTCAGGCGAACCCCGTCCGGCACCACGTCGTGGCCGATGAAGTCGATCTCGGCGAACCCTCGCAGGTCGTGCACATCGGTCACCCCGAGCTCCGCGAGCACGGCCAATCCCGCCTCGTCGACGCGGCTGAGCTGGGCCGACCGTAGTAAGACGCCGTGGCGGACAATGCGTCCGTCGGCGGTCCGGGCCCCGCCCAGGTCGCGGAAGTTGAAGGTGCCGGAGATCCGGAATTGGTCGTGGCGCGCAGAAGTCACACCGTCAGGTTATCGATGAGCCGCGAATGCGTCCGGGGTGTGGGCTCGCGCACACACGCTATGTTTCGCCGCACACCGGTCCCTAAAATACCGAGTGGTCCCATCAACAGCTTTACCAGGGGATCGTTCAATTTGATCATTCCCATTCGATCGCGGCCCAGTTCCAATTAGGTAACAAAACATTCTTGCGGTACGGAACTGGCTATCAAAGCTGGTTGTCGAGCCAGAAAACGACGTACCATCGATACCCGTTGAACGGGTACGCCGGTGTACTGACCGGAAAGATCAACGCCGATCTACAGAGGTCGATACTCGAGCGCAACCCGTTGAGCGAGCCGCGCAGGCGAGGTGCGCGAGTTCTTTCGCTAAGGGAGTCGTCGTTGAGCGCAAGTGGAGAAATCACCCAGGTCGGACTTCGTCCGGCCATGACCGAGGCCATCGAAAAGACGGCCGGGTCGCTCGACTTCAGCGGTAACCGTGCCCTGCGCATCCTGCTGCACGCGGGTGTCAGCACACTGTGGCCGATCTTGAAATCCTCACCGGACCGGCAGTTACGCGCCTATGAGTCCACCTTGCAGGTGCTGCGGCAGCGCTGGGAGAACCAGGCCGCCTGCGTGCCGGACCCGGTCGCCACGGCCATGTTCCGGGACATGGACGCCGATGTCACCGCCTTCCTGGAACTGTGTGCCAGCCGTTCGGGCACCCAGTGGCTGGAACCGGTGGACGCCATCGCCGCCTATCTGCTGGCCGTCATCCAGGGCATGGTGCTGCGCTGGCTCGCCGACTGCGATGACGAGATCTCGCTCGTCGTGCTCGACGACCTGGTGTCCTACCTGTCCACCAAGGCCGTCGACGTGCCCTGAGTCCCCGCCCCGGAAACAAGTACTGGACGCGTGACCAGGTTCGTGGTCGAATGATCTGGTGACCGATCCGTCGCCGATCAGCGGGCTGCACGCGGCCACCGCCGACCTCGAGCCCCCCTTCGCCGCGGTCGATATGACCGCCCTGCGCGCCAATGCCGCCGACCTGGTCGGCCGCGCCCGCGGCGTGCCCATCCGGGTTGCCAGCAAATCCGTGCGCTGCCGCGCCGTGCTCGAAGAAGTGCTGGGCCCCAAGCTGACAGCTTCCGGCGGCTTCGCCGGCATCATGGGTTACTCACTGCGCGAAGCCATCTGGCTGGTGCGCGAGGGAGCCCGCGATGTGCTGCTCGGATACCCGACCGTCGACCGGCACGCGCTGGCCGAACTCGCCGCCGACCAGCTGCTGCTCGACTCCATCACGCTCATGGTCGACGACACCGACCAGCTGGATCTGATCCGGGACGCCGTCGGCAGCGAAAAGGTCGCTCCCCGTGTGTGTCTGGATGTCGATGCCTCGCTGCGCATCGGCCCGCTGCACCTGGGCGTACGCCGCTCGCCGATTCGCACCCCCGAGCAGGCCGCCCGGCTGGCCGCCGAAACCCGTTCCCGCGGTTTCCGGGTCGTGGGCCTGATGACCTACGAGGCCCAGATCGCCGGGCTGCCGGACTCCAATCCCGCTGTGCGCCTGGTGAAGAAGCTCTCGGCCGACGAGATCGGCAAGCGCCGCCGCCAGGTGCTGGCCGCGGTGCGCTCGGAGGTCGGCGAGCTGGAACTGGTCAACAGCGGCGGTACCGGATCCATCGAGGTCAGCATCTCCGACCCGGATGTCACCGAGGTGACCGCGGGCTCGGGCCTGTACCTGCCGACGCTGTTCGACGGCTACCGCAATCTGGCCCCGCGCCCGTCCATGTACTTCGCCACCCCGGTGCTGCGCCGCCCCGCGCCGGGCATCGCCACCGTCTTCTCCGGCGGCTACATCGCCTCCGGCCCGGCGGGTGCCACGCGGGTCCCGAAGCCGTTGTGGCCCAGCGGTTTGAAGCTGATCGGCACCGAGGGCGCGGGCGAGGTACAGACCCCGCTGACCAATGCGGGCGGATTGCGGATCGGTGACCGCGTCTGGTTCCGGCACGCCAAGGCGGGCGAACTCTGCGAGCGATTCAACGAGGTCCACCTCGTCGACGCGGACGGCAGCCGCACCACCGTGCCGACCTACCGCGGCGAAGGCCACTGCTTCGGCTGACGGGGCGGTCAGACCCGATCGAGTTGCAGGACCGCGGCCAGGTCGGAGAGCTCGGCCGTGGTCGCCGGGAGGTATTCGGTCAGCAGCGGTGAGCGCACGATGATGGCCGACCACATGGCGCGCGAGATGGCGCTGGTGAGCCAGTGCCGCGACAGCAGCGCGCCGATGCCGTGCGGGGCGTTGTCGGGGGCCGAGGTGGTCATGGAGACCAGCACCACCGCGGCCTCCCGGCCCTGGAAGTGGTCGGGGGTGCCGACCAGGACGTCCTCGATCCTGGCCCGCGACAACAGGGTTCGGATGCGCGCCACCTGGGCGTGATAGGGCGCGACCACCAGGATGTCGTGCGGGTGCAGGCGGCGGGTGAGCGCGCCGGTTTGCCAGGGCAGGCCGAGCAGGGTGCGCACCTGGCGCACGATCTCCCGTGCCTCCTCGGCGGATTCGGTGCCGTTGCCGTGATGCTCCACCGGCACCGTGCGCACGCCGGGCGGAATGCCGTCGAGTTCCCTTGCCAGGGTGACGGTTTCATTGGAGCGCAGCCGGTTGTCGTAGCGCAGCCGCGACACCGGGCCGCACATGCGCGGATGCATGCGCCAGGTGCGGTCCAGGAAGTAGCCGTAGTCCGCGGGCAGGGTGCGGTGCGCGCCGAGCAGCCGGCCCAGCACCGATTCGGCGATGGGTTCGGGATGCGCGCCGCGGCCCGCGGGCGGAGTGGGATCGCCGACCAGCAGCAGGTTGCGGGCGGCCACCGCCACCGCCATCGCCTCGGCCAGCGGGAACTTTCCGGCATCCACGATGACCAGCAGGTCCAGGCTGCCACGGGCGATGCGGTCGGGATCGGTGAAGTCGGTCGAAAGTCCGCCCACCACACAGCCGTTCACCGCATTGTCGAGGAAACGCGGATACCGAGACGCCTCGATGGGCAGCCACTCCGGGGCCACCGACCGGGTGTCGGCCTTGGCCACCAGCTCCGGCAGCACGCCCACCTGCACCACCGCGTCCAGGACGTGCTCGACCACCTGGTGCGAGCGCGCTACCACGCCGACGCGCCACTTGTAGCGCGTGACAAGCCTTTCCACCGCGCGGGCGGTGGTGTCGGTCTTGCCGGTGCCGGGCGGGCCCTGCACGGCCACATAGGAATCGGCGAGATCCAACACGGCCGCGGTGACCGCGGCGGCGTGATCACCGAACACCTCGGGCAGGGCCGCGCCGGAGCGCAGCCGGGGCGGGCGGCGGCACAGGATGTCGAATACCGCGGTCTCGGGCACCTGCGGCAGGGTCACCAGCAGCTGATGCGCGGTGTCCTCCAAGGCTTCCGACAGCTGGATGTCGTGGCCGGGCGGGCACGGCGCGATGGCGGTGGGCAGCTCGTCGTAGGGTTCGCAGCCCTCGGGCAGCATTTCGACGACGCGCACGACATCCTCGAAACTGGTGTCCAGGGCGCAGCCGAGCACGGTGGCGTGCGCCAGCGCCCGGATGCCCGGGGCCGCGCTCATGCCGGGCGCGGGGCGGTCGTACAGCGTGAGCACCGCAGTACCCGGCGGCGGTGCGTTGCCGGTGCCGAGCCGCCCGGTCAACGTCAGATAGCGCCGCATGGGAAGCTGCCCCGTGCTGTGCCAGTCGGTATCCACCGATCCCGAGTCCGCGACGAGAACCCCTGCGGTATCGGCCCATTCGGCCACCGGATGATCGAGCCGATCATCGTGCGCCCACCGCAGCGGCCGCCGCTCGCGCCGGTGATACCCCAGCGCCGCGGCCGCCAGCCCGGCCGCCTCCTGCGCTTCGCCGCGCTGCTCGCCGTCGCTCTCCGCGAATTCCCGTAGCGCCGCCTCGATTTCGTCCGGCCCGGTCTCCGCGTAGTCGTACGCCCACCGCCGGCTCGGCCGCACCTGGTGCTCGGCCGCCAGTTCCAGCAGCCAATCCCGCAGCCGCAGTACGGCTTCCGCCCCGCCGTCGTTCTCCTCCTGATTGGGCGGCAGCTGATGCAGGTCGTAGGACCGCTCACCCACGACCAGCGCGGCCCGCACCACCGGATACAGATCCACCAGGGCGGGCAGCAGTTCGGCCACCACATCCTCCCCCTCGGAATCCCGTTCCCCGATCCCGTGCAACAGCCCGCGCAGATCGCCCCGGTAATGATGGATCCGCAACTCCGGGCACTCGCGCTCGCACTCCATGAGGAACCCCAGCAGCGCATCCGCGTCATCCCGCCGCCGCGCAACCGGCCCGCGGCCCGCCACGCGAACAACGAAGGTGCGCTCCGATTTCGGAGCCGCCGGCGCGGCCACGAACCCCAGCGCGACCGTGCTCACGCCCGGCATCGGCCCCGGCGCGTCCATCGCGATCGTGGTGCGACCCTGCGATCGGGCGAACCGACCGGTGGTGAGCTCCCCGGAGTCGGCGGGCGGCTGCGCCGCGGCGGCCGCAGGCCCGTTCACCGGTGCGAGCCCGGCCGTGGTCGCGGGCGCCGCACCGCGACCAGGGTCCGAATGGAACTCGTCCCGGTCTGAAGGGTCTTGTGCTCCGGCCGATCGGGTTGTCCCGTCGGCGATTTCATGCGCCGCAGTGGCGGGTGCGAGCCCCGATGCGGCGAGCGCGGGGACCGATGTGGCCGATCCGGGGACCGATGGGGTGGGTGTATGAGCCGGTTCGGCAGGGGTGGCGGCGCGGTGCGGGTATTCGGCCGCCATTCGGATGGTCACCACCAGATCGCCTGTGGTGTAGGCGATTCCGGAGGGGGCGCGGGTGCAGCCGGGGGCGTCGGGGGCCGGGGCCGGGGTGACGCTGACGAAGAGGTCGCCGCGGGTGGGGGTGGGGAGGGCGGCCAGGGCGGTCGGGTCGATGAGGGCGTGGACCGGGCGGCCGGTGCGCTCGCGCAGGATCTGGACCTCGGCCTGGCGGCGCAGGGTGGTGAGGGTGGCGGCGGGGATGCCGGTGACCGCGGCGTCGGCGACGGCCAGGCGGTCGAGGGTGGTGATGCCGGCGTCGCGTAGGTGGGCGCGGGTGGCGGGACGCATGCCCGCCACCAGCAGTAGGTCGCGGCGGGTCTCGAGTTCGGCGGTGCAGGTGGGGCAGCGGCCGCAGGCCAGGAAGCGCCGGTCGCCCCACTGCACGGGGAGCAGTTCGCCCAGTTTGGCGTCGACGATCAGGTTCAGCCGGGCGCGCCGGGCCTGGTACACCACCGCCATATCGGCGAGCGTGTGGGTGACCGCGAACCCGTCCTCCCACACCCGCGCCTGCGGGGATACGCGGAATCCGTTGCCGCGTAAGGCCTCCGCGGCCGCGGCCAGTCCCAGCAGGGTGGTGACGCCGCCGCGCCGCCCGGCCACCCCGGCCACGATGTAGTCGTGCCCCTCGGGTGCGTGATCGCGCAGCAGGAATTCGCAGCGGGCCACGAAGTCGTCGTCGAACACCACGCCGCCCGCGACCGCCTCGGCATCCGCGCGCAGCGCGGTCAGGGTCTGCGCGTGGGCGTCGCTTAGTCCGGTCAGGGCGCGCTCGCGCAGTTCCTCGGAGACAACCGCGGCGCTTTCGAGGGCGTGGGCGGCGGGCCCGGATAGGCGGACGCGGGTGACAGCCGGGCCGTAGCGGTCGCGCAGATCGGCCAGGCGGTGCTCGACGGCCGGATCGGGGGTGCGGGTCAGCGCGCCGGGTGACTGGACGTCGACCGGCGCCACCAGTCCCAGTTCGGCGTCGAGCGCGCGCAGCAGCGCGAACTCACAGCGCGCCGCCGTCACCAGGTCACCGGTGCTGCACACGACACGATCACCGAACAGCATCAATCGCGGCCCTCCTGTGCCTCTCCTCCGCCGACACCCGCACCCGGCCGGGGCGTGATCACGTGGCCGAGTCGCGCCATAGCGTCGAGTCGCGCCATAGCGTCGAGTCGCGCCATAGCGTCGAGTCGCGCCATAGCGTCGAGTCGCGCCATAGCGTCGAGTCGCGCCATAGCGTCGAGTCGCGCCATAGCGTCGAGTCGCGCCATAGCGTCGAGTCGCGCCATAGCGTCGAGTCGCGCCATAGCGTCGAGTCGCGCCATAGCGTAATGACTGCGGGCGGTGTGATGTGCCGCCAGGTACGCCCCGCGCGCCGCGCCCGGCCCGCCCGTACCCCGCCCACGTCAGCGCCGGTTTGCGGGCGATGTTGGGAGACAACGCGACTCGCGCGCGCCCCCGCCCCGCCCGCCGCCCCCACGGCCGGTCGCACCTCAGAAATCACGTCCCGACCCCGGCGTGTCGCCAAACGAATCGCGGCGCGGCGCGAAGTCCTCGGCAACCACGCGTACCGCCGGCCGCACCCCTCGCGGCGCGGTCGTCCGGGGCCGTTGCTCATTACTCGCCAGTCGCCTGATCGGAGCACCCCCACGGCGGCTCCGGGTCTGTCACAATCTGCCGATGCTCTACCTCGCGGGCGCTCGCGGCCGCCTTCACTACCGACGATGGCAGCTCGACAATGCACAGGCCGTCCTGGCTCTCCTACCCGGAATCGGCCAGCACAGCGCGCACTATCACCGATTCGCCCGGGCGCTGGCCGCCGACGGCATCGAACTCTGGGCCCTGGACACCTCCGGGCACGGTCTCAGCGAAGGGGACCCGGAGCGGCCGGGCACCATCTACGAATTGGCCGATGACGCCCGATTGTTCCTGGATCGAGTGCGCGCGCAGTCGAATTCCACGCCCTTCCTGATGGGTCACTCGCTGGGCGCGGCCACCACGCTGGCCGTGCTGCGGGAATCCGCACCGGGCGAGTATCCGGGCCTGGTGCTGTCCGGCACGCCCAAGGCGGTGCTCGAGGGCAGGTCCCCGAAGTCCGCGCGCGGGGCCGCCGGCTCGAATCGGGCTCGCGTACATGCCGGACCGCGCTCGCGCGCCGCCCTGGCGACCGAGCGGGAGTCGGATTGGCCGGGCCCGCGGCTGCCTGAGGGCCTGCCGGTCCTGATCGTGCACGGCGCGGACGACCGCCGCGCCCCGGTCGACCCGGTCCGGGACTGGTCCGACCGCGTCGGCGCGCGCTTCCACACCTTCCCGAACGCCGGGCACGACCTGTTGCACGAGCCGGTGCATGCCGAGGTCACCACCCAGATCGTCGAATTCGTGCACGCCCGCTCCCTGGTCTGATCCCGCTGTGCGCCGATCCGGCGCGGCGGCACCGCAATGGCGTCACCGAGGTTCAGCGATCCGCATCGTTCACCGATCCGGATCGCGGGAATCGGTTTCGTCGGCATCGCGGGAGGTGGTGGGCCGCAGCAACTCCACCACTTCCGCGTCGGTGAGCTGATGGAAATCCCGGTACGCGCCACCGACTCCGCCGAGTGAGCGCGGCACCAGCGGGCACACCACCTCGTCGGCGAGGGCTCGAATCCGCCGCAGCGCCTCGACCGAGGACACCGGCACCGCGACCACCGTCCGGCGCGGCTCGTGCAGGGCGGCGATCTCGCACCCGGCGGCCACGGTCGCGCCGGTGGCCATGCCGTCGTCCACGATCACCACGGTCCGGTCCTTCAGCGGGATCGGCGGCCGCACCCGCAGCACCCGCCGCCGGCGCTCGAGTTCGGCCCGTTCCAGGTGCTCGATCTCCGCTAGCTGGTCGGCCGTCACCCCGGTGTGCCGCATGACGTCGTAGTTGAGCACCCGCACGCCGTCCTCGCCGATGGCGCCCATGGCCAGCTCCGGCTGCCAGGGCACGCCGAGCTTGCGGACCAGCAGGATGTCCAGGTCCCCGCCGATGACCTCGCGCACCGCCACGGCCACCGGAACCCCGCCCCGGGGCAGCCCCAGCACCAACGGATCCGCCGCCCGCAGGTGCTCGAGAACCGCACCCAGCGCGCGCCCGGCGGCCCCCCGATCCGGATAGATCATTGCTCTGCCTATTTTGCCCCTTCGCTCCGCTCCGGGGCGGGTTCGCGGCCCCGAAGTCTCGATTCTTCCCTCCCTCCGCTCCTCCGCTTCGCTCCCCCGCTCCAAGGCGGAGGTCTATCAAGCCGCAGTCCAGAATCGAGCGCTCCGCCTCCCCGCGCTTGGCCGCGAACCTTTGGGCCGGTGCTATTCGCCGCGAATGGTGTATCGGCGCAGTGCGAGGCTGGGATTGGTGGTGCGGACCTCGGCGAGGTGGTCCAGATCGACGCGGGCGGTGGCGATGCCCGGCCGGTCGCCGAGCTCGGCCAGCACCGCGCCGGTGGGGGAGACGATCATCGAGGTCCCCGAGCCGCGCGGTGCGGACTGATCGGCGGCGGCCACGTACATGGTGTTCTCGATGGCCCGGGCGCGCAGCAGCGTCGTCCACTGATCGACCTTGCCGGGACCGGGAATCCACTGCGCGGGCAGTAGCAGCACGTGTGCCCCGTCGGCGGCGAGGCGCCGAATGCCTTCGGGGAAGCGCAGATCGAAGCAGGTCTGCATGCCGAACACCACGCCGTCCACGGTGAAGGTCTGGGACTGGTGCAGCGGGCCGGGGATGAGCAGGTCCGATTCGCGGGAGCCGAAGGCGTCGTAGAGGTGCACCTTGCGGTAGACGGCCGCGAACTCGGCCGCCGGCGAGGCCGCGACCAGGGTGTTGTAGACGTGCCCGGCGGGCTGGTCCGGGCCGCCGGACTCGACCACCCCCGCCACCACGTGCACCCCGAATTCGGCTGCGATGCCCCGCAATCCGGTGACGAACGGACCGGTCAGCGGTTCGGCCGCGGCCAGCACCCGCTGGTCCAGGCGCTTGGTGGCGAACATCGAATACTCGGGCGCCACCACCACCTTCGCTCCGAGTTCGCTGGCGGCCTTGACTTCCGCGCGCAACGCGGTGAGATTGGCCACGGTATCGGTGTACGGATCGAACTGCACCACCGCCACGTCCACCGCCGCGCCCGGCGCGGTCCCGGTGGGCAGGCCCGCCGCCGCGGCGGGCTCGGGCACCGCCGTCGTGACGGCTCCCGAGCTGCCCGCATCGGCGGTGGCCAGGGTTCCGGTGACGTAATTGCGGACCGGCGCGGGTTCGGAATTTCCGAGTCCGGAGACCGAACTCGAGGCTGTCGGCTGGGCGGGCGCGGGCGAGTTGTCCGGATGCACGACTCTCAGGGTATTCACCCGATGGTCAACCCCGCAGCTAGCAGGCAGTAAAATCCTTCGCGATGAACACCTCACCGGCCGACAGCGTTCCCACCGACGACGAGAGGGACGTTTCCGGCCCGTCCTTCGCCGATTTGGGTATCGATGACCGCATTCTGCGGGCCATCGCCGATGTCGGCTACGAATCGCCGTCGCCCATTCAGGCGGCGACGATTCCGCCGTTGCTCGACGGCGCGGACGTGGTGGGCCTGGCCCAGACCGGCACCGGCAAGACCGCGGCCTTCGCCATCCCGATCCTGATGGGCATCGAGATGGCGGGCAAGGCCCCGAAGGCCTTGGTGCTGGCCCCGACTCGCGAGCTGGCCATTCAGGTCGCCGAGGCGTTCGGCCGCTACTCGGTGCACATGCCCGGACTGCACGTGCTGCCGATCTACGGCGGCCAGAACTACGCCGTGCAGCTGTCGGGCCTCAAGCGCGGCGCGCAGGTGGTGGTCGGCACCCCCGGTCGCGTCATCGATCACCTCGAGCGCGGCACCCTGGACCTGTCGCAGCTGCAGTACCTGGTGCTCGACGAGGCCGACGAGATGCTCAAGATGGGCTTCCAGGACGATGTCGAGCGCATCCTCGCCGACACGCCCGACGAGAAGCAGGTGGCGCTCTTCTCCGCGACCATGCCGCCGGCCATCCGCAAGATCTCCAAGCAGTACCTGAAGAACCCGACCGAGATCACGGTCAAGTCGAAGACCTCGACCAACACCAATATCACCCAGCGCTGGGTGCTGGTGTCCTACCAGCGCAAGCTGGACGCGCTGACCCGCATCCTCGAGGTCGAATCCTTCGAGGCCATGATCATTTTCGTGCGCACCAAGCAGGCCACCGAGGAGCTGGCCGAAAAGCTGCGCGCGCGTGGGTATTCCGCGGCCGCCATCAATGGCGACATCGCGCAGGCGCAGCGTGAGCGCACCATCGGCCAGCTCAAGTCGGGCGTGCTCGACATCCTGGTCGCCACCGACGTGGCCGCGCGCGGCCTGGACGTGGAACGCATCTCGCACGTCGTCAACTACGACATTCCGCACGACACCGAGTCCTACGTGCACCGCATCGGCCGCACCGGCCGCGCGGGCCGCTCGGGTGAGGCACTGCTGTTCGTGGCCCCGCGCGAGCGCCGGCTGCTCGACGCCATCGAGCGCGCCACCCGCCAGCAGGTCACCGAGATGCAGCTGCCCAGCGTCGAGGACGTGAACGCGCAGCGCGTGCAGAAGTTCGGTGACACCATCACCGAGAACCTCGCCTCGGCGAACCTGCCGTTGTTCCGCAAGCTGATCGAGGACTACGAGCGCGAGCACAACATCCCGCTCGTGGACATCGCGGCGGCGCTGGCCATCGGGTCCTACGACGGCGACAACTTCTTCATGGAGCCCGACCCGGAGCCGACGCCGCGCGAGCGCCGCGAACGCGCGCCCCGCGGCTTCGACGAGCGCGGTGATCGCGGACCGCGGGAGCGGCGCGAGCCCAGCGGCCCGTCGCGGCACCGGCAGACCGGGGAAGAACTGGTCACCTACCGGATCGCGGTCGGCAAGCGGCACAAGGTCGCTCCCGGCGCGATCGTGGGCGCCATCGCCAATGAGGGCGGCCTGCGCCGCAGCGACTTCGGCCACATCAGCATCCGGCCGGACCACTCGCTGGTGGAGCTGCCCGCGGATCTTTCGGACGAGACGCTGAATGCCTTGAGCCGCACCCGGATCAGCGGTCAGCTCATCCAGCTGCAGCTGGACCAGGGCCCGCCGGGACAGCGTTCGATGAGCCGCAACGCGCCCCGGCGCGAGTTCCGCGACAGCAAGCCGCGCTACGAGCGCCGCAAGCCGCGCTCCTGAGGGAGCCGCTCGGAAACGACCAACGCCCGCATTCCGGAAGGAATGCGGGCGTTGTGTTTTTCGAGCGTTGTGTTCTCGCCGATCAGTTGGTGGGGCCGCCGGAACCGGCGTCGGCCTGAGCGGGGGTTTCGGGGGTGCTCGCCGCGCCGCCCGAACCGGAATTGCCGGACGCGTCCGGGGCCTGGGCCGGGGTGGTCGGCGTCGCGGGGGTGGTGGTCGGCGTGGCCGAGTCCGGCTTGGCGGCATCCGGTGTGGCCGGGGCGGTCGGCTGGACCGGCGGGGTGTCGGCGACGGTGAACAGGCCGACGGTCGGCAGCACCACGCAGCGCGCGGCCGGGTAGTCGATGGTGCCCCAGAGCGAGGCGATGACGGTGCCCGCGCCGGCGTCGACGGTCTTGGACATCGACGGCAGGTTGTACTCGGTCCGGTCGTCGAGGGCGGTGATGCCGCTGCGGCCGTTGCTCACATTGAGCCAGGCCACGGTCAGGCCGGAGGCGAGCGGGAAGCCGTTCTGCTGCGCCATCGCCTGGAAGCTGACATTGCCCGGCGGCAGCGAGATCTCGCCGTTCTTACCGGAGACACCGGTGACGGCCATGGCATTGGTCAGGCTGAAGGGGGTGTTGAAGCCGCAGCCGAGGGTGGGCGCCAGGTACGAGAACGGCGTGAACTGAACGTTTTCCAGCTTCGCGGCCATGACCAGCTGGTCGGCGCGGGCGATATTGGCGACCGCGGTCTTGCCCGCGACATCGTTGCCGACGGCCTGCGAGAGCTGGTCCATCGCGTTCTCGACGGGCGTCTTCGGGGGGTCGGCGATGGCCGTGGTGGTCGCGCCGAGGGACGCCGTGGCGGTCAGGGCGGCGAGCGCGAGGGCGCGCCGAGACAGGGTCCAAACCTTCACTGGTGCTGCTCCTGCGTCGGATACCGGATTCCCCGGCAACGTACCAGCTCTGCTCGAGAGCCGCCCGGTCGGTGTGATCGGGACCGGGCGAAGCCGGTGTGATCCGGCCGACAACCCGGTCATTACCGAGGGGTAGGTTTATTGGCGACATCACAGCGACGCTCGGGAGAAGCATTGACTTCATCCCCTCCTGGGAGTGGATTCCTGACCATCGCTGGTCAGGGTTTCTGCTTCACCGACGACTGCCCGCCCGGAGTGCTCCGTTGAGGTCTTACACCGTCTCCACAGACTGTCACCGCCAGTCCGGCGGCCAGAATGTTCTTCGCCGCGTTCACATCCCGATCATGGGATGCGCCGCACGTGCATGTCCACTCCCGCGCGTGCAGCGGCATCCTGTCTCGCAGGGCACCGCATTGCGAACACAGTTTGGACGACGGAAACCACCGATCGACCGCGATCACCTCGCGCCCGTACCACGCGGCCTTGTATTCGAGCATCGACCGGAACTGCGACCAGGACGCATCGGAGATCGCGCGTGCCAGCGAGTGGTTACCGACCATGTTGCGCACGGTCAGATCTTCGATCACGAGCGTTTGGTTCTCACGCACGAGACGAGTAGTGACCTTGTGCAGGTAGTCCAGCCTGCGATCGGTGATGCGGGCATGAATACGAGCGACTTTCAGTCGGGCCTTCGTCCGATTCGACGAGCCCTTCTGCTTGCGCGACAGGGCACGCTGCGCTTTCGCCAGCCGCGCCCGGTCGTTGCGTTCATGACGCGGGTTGGTGATCTTCTCGCCTGTGGACAGGGTGAGAAGATGCGTCAGCCCGGCGTCGATCCCCACTACCGCATCCAGGGCGGGGAGGGGCCCCACGGCCGCGTCTTCGCACAGCATCGACACGAAGTACCGGCCCGCCGCGTCCTTGGACACGGTGACCGTGGACGGCTCAGCACCTTCAGGGAGCGGGCGCGACCACACGATACGCAACGGCTCACTCATCTTCGCGAGCGTGAGTTGCCCGTCATGCCACCGGAACCCGGACCGGGTGTACTCGGCCGCGTTGTGGGACTTCTTCTTCGACTTGAACCGGGGATAGCGGGCCCGCTTGCCCCAGAAGTTCACGAACGCCGTCTGCAAATGCCGCAGCGTCTGCTGCAACGGCACCGACGACACCTCGTTGAGATAGGTGAATTCGTCTCCACGTTTCCATTCGGTCAGCATCGCCGAAGTCTCGACATAGTTGACACGCTCACCGCGCTGCCACGCGGCAGTCCGTGCATCCAACGCGAGGTTGTATACCTTGCGTACACACCCGAAAGTCCGCTCCAGCTCGATGGTTTGAGCGGCGGTCGGATAGAAGCGGTACCTGAACGCCCGCTTCACCGACGAACTCATGCCTTACACACTACCTCATTAGTATGTGAAGACTGGAAAGGAGGGGTAGCGCCGGGCACGCCGAGCACGAGTGGACGTGTTCCTCCCCGCCCCGAAGGACGGGGTTTCCGCGCTACGAAATCTCATGAAGCTGGCCCTATCACCCGATGAGGTGAAATTCCGGGACGAACTGCGCGAGTTCTACCGGACCGAGATCCCGGCGGAGATCCGCGACCGCGTGAAGTACGGTCTCGAGCTCTCTCGCGATGACATCGTCACCACCCACCGCATCCTCAATGAGAACGGCCTGGCCGTGCCGAAGTGGCCGGTCCAGTGGGGCGGCCGCGACTGGACGCCCATGCAGCGGCACCTCTGGGAAGACGAGATGCAGCTGGCCTCGGTGCCCGAGCCGCTCACCTTCAATGCCCAGATGATCGGTCCCGTTATCGCCCAGTTCGGTTCGGAGGAGCTCAAGCAGCGCTTCCTGCCGCCGACCGCCAACCTCGACATCTGGTGGTGCCAGGGCTTTTCCGAGCCCGACGCGGGCTCCGACCTGGCCTCGCTGCGCACCACCGCGGTGCGCGACGGCGACTCCTACATCGTCAACGGCCAGAAGATCTGGACCACGCTGGCCCAGTACGCCGACTGGATCTTCTGCCTGTGCCGCACCGACCCGAATGCCAAGAAGCAGGCCGGCATCTCGATGCTGCTCTTCGATGTGAAGACGCCGGGGGTGACCATCCGGCCGATCAAGCTGATCGACGGGCACCACGAGGTCAACGAGGTCTTCTTCGAGAACGTGCGCGTTCCCGCCGATCAGCTGGTGGGCGCGGAGAACATGGGCTGGACCTACGCCAAGTTCCTGCTCGGCAATGAGCGCACCGGCATCACCGGCGTGGGGCGCACCAAGGTGAAGCTGGGCGTCGCGAAGGAGTATGCGGCGCAGATCCGTTCGGGCAGTGGCACGCTGCTCGCGGATCCGGTGTTCGCCACGCGCGTCGCCGAGATCGAGAACGAGCTGCTGGCGCTGGAGCTCACGCTCATGCGCGTGGTGTCCAATTCCAGTGACGGCAAGCCGAATCCGGCGTCCTCGGTGCTCAAGCTGCGCGGTTCCGAATTGCAGCAGGCCGCCACCGAGCTGCTGCTGGACATCGCCGGGCCGGACGCACTGCCGGTGAACGCCGACGGCATCGCCTCGCCCGGCTGGGCGCAGCGCAGCGGCCCCGGCTACCTCAACTACCGCAAGACCACCATCTACGGAGGCTCCAGCGAGGTGCAGCGCACCATCGTCGCCTCCACCATCCTCGGATTGTGAGCCGCCGCCATGGATTTCGAACTCACCGATGAACAGGTCATGCTGCGCGACACGGTCCGGGACCTGCTGGGCCGCGCCTACGACCCGGAGACCCGCCTGAAGGTCGCCGATACCGAATTGGGCTGGAGCCGCGACGTTTGGCGGCAGCTCGCCGAATTGGGCGTGCTGGGACTGGCTTTCAGCGAGGAGGACGGCGGCGTCGGCGCGGGGCCGGTCGAGACCATGGTGGTCATGGAGGAGATCGGGCGGCGCAATGCGCCCGAACCCGTGATCGACGCCGTGCTCATCCCCGGCGGGCTGGTGGCCGGTGCGGGCACCGCCGAGCAGCGCGGGCGCGTGCTGCCCAGCGTGGTAGGCGGCGAGACGCTGCTGGCCTTCGCGCACGCCGAGCCCGGAACTCGCTGGCCCGCAACCGAACTGGCGACCACTGCGGTGCTCGGCGGTGACACCTACCGGATCACCGGCGTCAAGAACCCGGTCCCGCACGGTGACTGCGCCGATCAGCTGGTCGTGAGCGCTGCCCTCCCGGGCGGCGGGATCGGGCTGTTCCTGGTCGCGGCCGACGCCGAGGGCGTCACCCGCACCGCGTTCCGGACCTTCGACGAGCGACGTGGTGCGCAGATCGAATTCGGCTCCGCCGCAGGCGAACTCCTCGGTGACGGCGGCGACGCGCAGCCGGTGGCGGACGCGGTGACGATGGCGGCGCAGGCGAGCCTGTGCGCCGAATCGCTGGGTGCGATGGAAGAGGCCCTGCGCCTGACCACCGAATATCTGAAGACGCGCAAGCAGTTCGGCGTCACGCTGTCCAAGTTCCAGACCCTGTCCCAGCGCGCCGCCAACATGTACGTCTCGCTGGAACTGGCCCGCAGCATGAGCCTCTACGCCACCGCCGCGGTGGCCGACGGCTCGGTGGACCAGGTGGCCGCCTCCCGCGCCCGCCTCCAGGTCGGCCGCTCCGCCCGCCACATCGGCCAGGAGTCCATCCAGATGCACGGCGGCATCGGCATCACCACCGAATACCCGGTGAGCCACTACGTCGCCCGCCTCACCGCCATCGCCCGCACCCTGGGCGGCGATCTGGAACACCTGCGCGTCCTCACCGACCGCGTGGGCGATTACACCCTCGTGGAGTTCTGACCCCGCTTCGAGCCGCGCCCCGCCCCATTCGTGGAGCGGGGCGCGTGCGTTTCCGCGTCCGGTGCCCGCCCCGGCCGCTCCCGCACCGAATCCTGCTGCGCCGGACAACTGTTCGGGAGAGGTCCCGGCCTCGGGGCGCGGACGACCGTACTCACGGCCGTCGGCGTGCAACCCAGCCGCGCAAGCGTTGATCACCCAGCCGCGTGAGCGTTGATCTCCCAGCCGCGCAAGCGTTGATCACCTAGCCGCGTGGGGGACGGGCGCGCAGCTGCGTGGCGGTCGGTGGCGCAGCTGTGCGAATGCATTGGTGCGGAGAGGATCTCGGCGTTTTCCGGCATTCGCGTGGCGATCGGGCGGGTGTGGGAAGTGGGGGTGCGAAGCTGGGATTTCGGTGTCGGGGAGGGGTGGGGCGGGCGTAGGGTCGGGGGATGGGAGGAGAATCGGTTCGGCTGGACGGGAACACCCTGGTGCTTCCCGGTGGGGTGGGTGTGCGCTTCATTCGCACGCTGCGATTGCCCGAGGAGGGGACGCATCCGCTGCCGCCCGGGCTCGGCGAGTTCCCGGTGCGGCGGGTCGCGGATTACGCGGACTCGGTGCCGGAGGAGTGGGCGAAGCGCGGCGGCGTCATGCTGCCCATGTATCTGCGGGAGGCGATGTGGCTGTCGTTCTCCGCGCCCGAACCCGCGGCGCTGCAGATCGGTGTGGGCAAGGTGTGCGCGGTCTCCGGCAAGCCGTGGAGTGATCGGCTGGCCGCCGACCCGCAGAACTACGTGGTTCTGCCCAGGCAGCCGTGGCTGGACGGCATCAATTCCGGCAAGGGCATCATCCGCCAATTCGTGGCCGTGCCACTGGGTTTGGGCGCGACGGTGGAGGGTCAGGTGACCGGCGAGGAGACCCACGGCGGCATCCAGCTCCAGAACTTCGCCTTGAACGACACCGAACTCGCCCGCTGGCGCCGAGCCGAGGAGGCACGCCGCCGAGCCGACGCCGAACGCGTCCGTGCCATCACCACTTCAGCCCCGCTGCCCGCCTCACCCATGTCCTACAGCGCCCCTCACAGCATCCCCCTCGGCGCACCCCCACCCGCCCCCGGCAGCACTCCGCCGCGCCCGCAACCCGGCGCCGCGCCCCGTGCCCGCCGCAAGGCCAATGCCATGGGCCTCGGTGTGGGCGGCACCATGCGCCAGGAGATCTACAAAGACGACCGCCCCCTGCACGATTGGTCCCTGCACCCCTCCGGCCGCATCTTCGTCCACCTGGTGACCCCACCCGACTGGCACCACATCACCGGCGAAGCCGCCCCGCCCTCCCCGGTCGACCGCAAGGCCTACACCGCCGCGGGCCTACCCTGGTTCGACTACTTCGATTCCGACGCAACCGATCTCGCCCCGGCGGACTCGCTCGCGACCGTGGCGCCGGTCGGCGACTGGCTGGGCGACGACCACGAACCCTGGGAGAACCCGACCCCCGGCCAGATCCACCACCTCGGCGACAAGCAGGGCAAACCGGTCGAAGACGGCGACTGGTAACCCAGTCGCCCACCGCGAAAAGCGTTGTCATGGCGTGCCCGACCCCGGCAATCGGCGACCGCCCCGCAGCGTTCTCTCGACTCCGGCCGCGAGCTCGTCGACAGGTCTCGCTCGGGCGTGGCAGCACGAGCCGGGGAACCGTCCCGACGACAGCCGATTTCGCGCGGTGAGGTGGTTCGCGCGGTGAGGTGGTTTGCGCGGTGAGGTGGTTTGCGCGGTGAGGTGGTTTGCGCGGTGAGGTGGTTTGCGCGGTGAGGTGGTTTGCGCGGTGAGGTGGTTCGCGCGGTGAGATGGTTTGCGCGCTGGTGTGGTTCGCGGGCTGAGGTGGTTCGTAGGCTGCGCGGTTTCGCAGGCTGATGTCGCTCTGCGGTCCGATGTCGTTGTCCGGCTCGACCTCAGCCGTCGGAGTTGTCCGAGGCCGGCCGGTCGGTGGTCGGGGCGGGGGTGACCGTGGTCTCCGGCGGCGGGGTCGTTGCCGGGGGTTCGGTTGTGGGGCGGGGGCGTTCGGTCGTGGTCGGCGGGCGCGTCGTGCTGGTCGGGCGCGACAGGGTGGTGCGAGTCGTCGCGCTCGGGTCGGCGGCCGGGTCGTCCGGGGTGGCCGTGATGGTGGAGATGGGGGCGCGGCGGGAGGGCTGGTCGGCGGCCACACGCCAGGTGGGGGAGGGCGGGATGACGATGGCGGGGGTGGTGGTTCCCTTGGTCGAAGTCGCCGGGGCCGCTTGCAGATCGGCGTTCAGGGGCGGGGGCGGGACGTAGGTGTCGTTGTGGCCGAGGCCGCAGGCACCAAGCAGGATGAGGCCGGCCGAGACCGCGCCGACGGCCGCGGCGGCACCCACCACGGGCTTGGGCAGGTGACGCAGCGGGGTGACCGCGCGCTCGTCGGCGCGGGCGTTGCTGCCGTCTATCGGTGGCACTCCTGATTCGTGTCGAGTGGGCTCACCCTAA
Source organism: Nocardia seriolae NBRC 15557 (assembly GCF_007990715.1). GTDB lineage: Bacteria > Actinomycetota > Actinomycetes > Mycobacteriales > Mycobacteriaceae > Nocardia > Nocardia seriolae. Next base: position 55,688 of record NZ_BJWY01000032.1, read on the forward strand.
CGGAGGCTGCGGGGTTGGGCCAGGCGGGTGGTCGGTTCGATAACGCGACGGCGCGGGCGATTCCGTAGGCCTCGAAAATATTTCAAACAGCCATGATTCAGATATCGAATCAGTAAACTCGGCGCGTTTTGCGTACGTGTCGTATGGACTTTCCGTTGCCGAGCCGTAATGTGTGTCCAAATTTACACGTGAGACGCTCGAAATTTGCCAAGGGACGCGCCGAAGAATCGCGAGACCCGGCGTGCGTCGTCGAGGAGTAGATGATGGGTGCGTTTTCGACCTCTCCGCTGCGCGCTTCGATGCGCACTCCAGCCGAATCGGCGGGCACGGCCGAGCCCGCGGCCCCGGGGACACTGCGGATGTCGGCAATCCTGGCCCGCGTCGTCGCCTGGCTGATCTTCCTGGGCGGACTCACCGGCGCGGTACTGGGCCTGGCGGGGCTACGCGTCGAAATCACTGTCGCGGGACTGATTCTCGCCTGCACCGCGGGCCTGGTTTTGCTGAAACTACGCGCCGACGCACACGCTGGCTAATATTCCGCGAATTTCTTTATTCGCGAATAACCCACGCAAATGCCTCGGCTTTGGACCGTGCTCCCTCGGCCGTGCGGGAACGATTGGGTTCGCCTAGTTCCGGCAGCAAACTTTCGGAAAGCTTCACCATGTCCGACAATACCGGCGGTGTAAACCATTCCGGTCGGGTGGCGAACAACAGATCCTCACTCGAGGTGTTGCCCGAGGCCCCCGGCGCGAACGGGCAGCCGCCCAGTCCGCCGAGCGAACCGTCCACCACCGCCGCGCCCGCGTTCAGCGCCGCGAGCGAATTCGCCACGCCCAGCCCCCAGGTGTCGTGGCCGTGGAAGACGATGCGGCGCTCCGGAGTTCCCCACCGCCCGGTCGCGGCCACCGCGCCGATCAGCGCGGCCACCTGACCCGGGTACGCCTGGCCCAGCGTGTCGGCGATGACGATGTCCGCCGACCCCTCGGCGCGCGCGTCGGCGGCGATGGCCAGCACCAGCGCCGGATCCACCGGGCCGTCGAACGGGCAGGTGAAAGCCGTTGCCAGGCAGAGCTGAATGCGCCCGCCCGCCTCGGTCGCCAGGCGGACGGCCTCGGGCATGGCGGCCAGGCTGTCCTCGGTGGTGCGGCCGATATTGGCCTTGTTGTGCGCGTCCGACACCGAGAAGCAGTACTGAAAGTTGCGCACCCCCGCCTCGGCGGCCCGGGCCACGTGCCGCGGCGTCGCCACCCACACCCAGCAGCGTTCCAGCTCCTCCGGCGTGAGCCGGTCGACCAGGTCGAGGGTATTGGCCATGGGCGGCACCAGATCCGGCCGCGCCATCGACCCGATCTCCAATTAGTAC
>NZ_BJWY01000033.1 GCF_007990715.1 Nocardia seriolae NBRC 15557
AGTACTAACAGATGCGATAGCTTGAGATCTGGCCGAAAGGCAGGCGGTGACAGCCTGTGGAGATGGCGTAAGACCTCACCGGGTAAGCCCGGGCGGGCTGCCAACGGTGAAGCAGGAAACCCGACCCGTGAGGGAAGGACTCCCGCGTCGAAAGATGGTGGGGGGATGTCAATTCAGTACTCTTTGCCAAGTTGGCGGGCGCTTACGAGAGCGGCGGTACAGGACTCGTCGTGTTGGCTGCGCAAGTGAGCCAGCGCCGGGTCCTGCCGCGAATTGACCAGTTCGGCATTGACGAAAACCGTGTCGTCGACCGCGAAATGGCCGCTGAAGAAGTCGCGGAGGTAGCGCTCCTGGTAGTCGTAGACGGCCTTGGGCGCACCCGGCGAGTACGCCCCGCCGCGCGCGGTGACGACCACGAAACGGGTGGGGGCCAGCGACATTCGCGGGAAGGTGACCTGATCCAGCCGCGCCTTGAGGGCGGCCGGGATCGAGTAGTTGTACATCGGCGTGCCGATGAGGATGACGTCGGCGGCGCGGGCCTGCGCCAGCAGTGGTTCGACGATCTCCCAGGCCGCCTGTTGCGCGGGCGAATTCACCAGTTCGGGCAGCCGATCGAGGTCGGTGCGGCCGTGGGCGAGTACGCGGTCGCACAGCTCGGTCCAGCCCTCGCCGATGAAGGGGACGGGGTCGGCGGCCAGGTCGCGGTGCAGGTAGCGGCCGTCGGGGTGCTCGGCGCGCCAGGCGTCGGCGAAGACGGCGCCGAGCAGGCGGCTGACCGAGTTGCGGCGGGCGCTGGCGTCGAGGTGCAACAGCGTGGTCATGATCGAATCTCCCATCAAGTGGACAACTCGTCCGGTTATCCGAGGTACGCTGGTCAACAACCGGACAGCTTGTCCACTTATTCCTCGGAGGCTACAGTGAGCTGCATGGATACCCCGGCCCTCGCACTGCTCGGCGACCGGTCCGCACCCGTCGAGCGCGCCGACGCGGCTCGCAATCGGGCCAAGGTGCTGGCGGCCGCGACGGAGTTGTTCGCGAGCCGCGATCCGCGCACGGTCACCATGGACGACATCGCCAAGGCCGCGGGCGTCGGACGCGGGACGCTGTATCGCCGCTATCCCGATGTGGTGTCGATCGCCGTCGCGCTGCTGGACGAGCACGAACGGGCGCTACAGGAACAGCTGCTGCGCGGGGAACCACCGCTCGGGCCGGGCGCGCCACCCGCGCGACGACTGGCCGCGTTCTACGCCGCGATGATCGAACTCCTGGAAACCCACGCCCATCTGGTACTCGGGGCGGAGACCGGCGGGGCCCGCTTCCGCACCGGGGCATATCAGTTCTGGGCGGTGCACGTGCGCACGATGCTGGTGGAAGCCGGTGTGGCCGAGCCAGATTCGCTCGTAGACGTCCTGCTGGCCCCACTCGCGGCGGAGGTCTACACGCACCAACGCGAGCGCGGACTGAGCTCCGAAGAGATCAAGTCCGCGCTCGCCGAGGTCGCGATCGGTGTTATCGGTACTGCCGCAGGCTGATTCAGATCAGGTCGCGGCGGCGGATCAGCCACACCGTGCCCGCCGCGAACACCAGCACGTAAACGGCCAGCACCAGCAGGGATTCGCCGCGAGAGAGGATATTCAGCACCCCGGGCGTCGCGGGTCCGCCGACCGTGCGCAGTGAACCGGCCAGCGATCCGGCGGCCGTGCCCGGCAGATGGTCGGTCACCGCCTCGATGGGCGAGAAGATGGCGGCCACCCCGCGCAGCAGGTTCTCCACCACCAGCACCCACACCAGGCCCAGACCCACCGCCAGCGCCGGACCCCGCGCGATCGCACCGACCACCGCGCCCGCCAGCGTCCACATGCCCAGAATGGCCGTGCCCGAAGCGATTCCGAGCAGCATGTGCCCGGCCGACGGCAAGGCCAGGGACTGGCCCTCGGTGCCCGCGATGAGCGCCGCCACCCCGGTGTCGATCACGAAGGCCGCCAGCACCAGCGCGAAGACCGTGAGCGCCAGGCTCAGCACCACCGCGCCGATCACGTGTACCCGCGCAGGCCCCTGGGTGAGCGCGGTTTTCCAGCTGCCCCAGCCGTAGCCGCTGCCCACCGCGAGCGCGCCCAGCACCAGCATGAGCGCGCCGCCGAACATGGCCATGCCCTGGGTGTACACCTCCGGCACGGAGGCCGGGAGCATCTGCTGGATCAGTGCGTCGCGCGGCAGGCCATTGGACATCCGGGTGGTGCTGCCGGTGCGGTAGGCCAGATAGTTGAACAGGTAGGCGAAGGTCAGGTTCAGCAGGATCCAGGTGCCGAGCACGATCCGGAAGGCGGGCCATTTGCGCAGCCGCAGCAGTTCGGCCCGGGTGCTCGCGAGCAGGTCGGTCATTTCGCCGTCTCCGTCATTTCGAAAAACACTTCTTCCAAGGACTTTTCATCGCTGCGCAGCTCGAACAGCTGCGCACCCGACGCGATCACCGCCCGCGCCACCGCGGGTGCTTGTTCGGCCCCGGCGTCGACGCGAATACCGTTGGCGGTCAACATCGCCGACCGCTCCCCCACCACCGCGCGCACCGCCGGGAACGCCACCTCGGCCGGCTCGGCCCGCACCAGAAGCGATGCGGCACCCCGCAATTCGCGCACCGTGGACTCGACCAGCAGTCGCCCGCCGGAGATCACGCCGACGCGATCACAGATCTCCTGCACCTCACTGAGCAGGTGACTGGACAGCACGACGGTGTGCCCGTCGGCGGCGAGTCCGGTGATGAGCTCCCGCATCTCGGCCATGCCGGCCGGATCCAGGCCATTGGTGGGTTCGTCGAGAATCAGCAGGTCGGGGTGACCGAGCAGGGCGGCCGCGACACCGAGGCGCTGCTTCATGCCGAGCGAGTAGGTGCGAAATCTGTCCTTGCCGCGGGCGCTCAGGGCGACCCGGTCCAGGGCCTCGGCGACCGCGTCGTCGCCGACTCCCCGATAGCGGGCCAGGACGCGCAGGTTGTCCCGACCCGAGAGATAGGGGTAGAAGCCGGGGCCCTCGATGAGAACTCCCATGCGGCGCAGGGCATCCGGATCACCGGGCGTGGTGCCGAGCACCGTGGCGGTGCCGGACGACGGGCGGATCAGGCCGACGAGCATGCGCAGCGTCGTGGTCTTGCCCGCGCCGTTCGGGCCCAGGAAACCGTAGATCTCACCGCGGCGGACGCTCATGCTCACGGCGTCCACGGCGGTGTGGGAGCCATATCGTTTGGTCAACCGGTCGGTGACTACGATCGCTTCGTTCATGGCTTCAACGATCCGCTCCGGGCCTGCCGAAACCATCCGTCACGGCGCGCGATCCGGCGTACGTATCGGGACGTATTTCGGCGCGACACCCTGCCGCGGCCCGCGTACGGCGCTACGGTGCAGCTATGGACTTTCGCGGGGGAAGGCTCGGGCGGCGCGATGTGCTCCCGGCAGTGGCGGTGGGGGCGATACAACTCGGCTTCGGCACCCTGGCCAACCACCATCAGAGCGTGGTCCGCGACCTCGACGCCTTCGGATACGTGCTGCTCGCGGCCGGTCCGGTGCTGCTGGTGCTGCGGCATCGATACCCGCTGCAGGTGTTCTACGGCACGCTCGCCGCCGCCTCTGCGTACCTGCTGGCCGGTTACGGGTACGGGCCGATCTTCGTCTCGCTCGTCGTCGCTTTCATGACCGCGGCCATCATCGGATCCCGTTGGTACACATACCCGTTCGTCGCTGTCGGCTACCTGCTGCTGGTGTGGCCGGTGCCGGGCTGGCGCGGCTACGAGACCTCCGCCTGGCAGGAATTCGGCTTGCTCGCCTGGCTTTTCGTGCTCGCGGCGGGGGCCGAGGGCATCCGGCAGCGCGCCGCCGCCGTCACCGCCCGCAGGCAGCGGGCCGAATCGGCGCGGCGCAGCGAGCAGGCGCAGCGCGAACGCGAACAGGCCCAGCGCGCACTGGAATCGGCCGAACGCGAGCAGCGGGTGACCGAGGAGCGCCTGGCCATCGCGCGGGAACTGCACGATGTGCTCGCGCACAGCCTCTCGCTGATCAATGTGCAGTCCTCGGTGGCGCTGGAACTGCTCGACCGCAAGCCGGAGCAGGCCGCGACCGCGCTGGCCGCCATCAAGTCCGCCAGCAAGGACGCGCTCGGCGAGGTGAACGCGCTGCTGCGCTCGATCCGCGGCGGCACCGCCACCGTGGCCGCGCCCACCGCGCCCACCATCGGCATCACCGATCTCGACAAGCTCACCGGACCGGCCCGGGCCGCCGGACTCGTGGTGCACACCATGGTGACCGGCGGCCCGCGCCGGCTGCCCGCCGTGGTGGATGTGGCCGCCGCGCGCATCGTGCAGGAGTCGCTCACCAATGTGGTGCGACACGCGCCCGGCGCGAGCGTACTGGTCACCGTGCACTACGCGACCGAGCGGCTGCAGCTCACCATCGACAACACCCGGCCCACCCGCCAGCCCGCCCCGCAGTCACCGACCGGCGGCCACGGCATCACCGGCATGACCGAACGCGCGCACGCGCTGGGCGGGAATCTGTCCGCGGAACCCAAGGCGGACGGCGGCTTCCGGGTCCGGGCCCGGCTGCCCACCCACCTGGCCCGGCCCGAACCGGCTGCGTAAGTTGATGATTCGGCCGCGGGAGGCGTGATGGGAATTCGGGTGGTGATCGCCGACGATCAGGCGCTGGTGCGCGCGGGCTTCGTCGCCCTGCTCGGCGCGCAGGACGATATCGAGGTGGTAGGCGAGGCCGACGATGGCGAGCAGGCCGTCGATCTGGCCCGCGACCTGCGCCCCGACGTCGTGCTCATGGACATCCGCATGCCGGTCCTGGACGGGCTGGCGGCCACCCGCGCCATTGCCGCCGATCCCGCCCTGGCCGCGGTCAAGGTGGTCGTGCTGACCACCTTCGAACTCGACGAATACGTCTTCGAGGCGATGCGGGCGGGCGCGACCGGCTTCCTCGTCAAGCACACCGAACCCGCCGACCTGGTCAAGGCCGTCCGCGTGGTCGCGGGCGGCGACGCCCTGCTCTCCCCCAGCGTCACCAGGCGCCTGGTCGCCGAATTCGCCACCCACGCCAAACCCGCTCCCGCGGCGGAGTTCTCCGAACTCACCGACCGCGAACGCGAGGTCATGGCCCTGGTCGCCGAGGGCCTCACCAATGCCGAAATCGCCGAGCGCCTCTACATGAGCCCCGCCACCGCCCGCACCCACGTCAGCCGGATCCTGGTCAAACTGGGCGCCCGCGACCGCACCCAACTCGTCGTCATGGCCTACGAATCCGGCCTGGTCCGCCCGGGCTGGCAGTAGCCGAGGCGGATCAGAAGCTGCTCCAGTACTGCTGAACCACGTAGCTGACCACGAGACCCCGCTTCGCCTGTGGATCGTCGATCACCGTGACCACCTCGCGCGCCAGATCGATCTTCGTCCCGTCCTCGGCGACGAACTGCTGACTGTTGGCCGTGAAGGTGAAGAATCGCGCCTCGAATGGCTGGGCCCGCAAACGCGGTGCGGCGACCCGCAATACGCGGTCGGCCCCGGACCGCTCGCAGACCGCGTAACGCTCGGTGCTGTCGGTCAGTGCGGCGATCAACAGCACCGGCCGCTCACCGTTGCCCGCGCAGCGCGCGAAGGAATTCGACCAGCCCCGCGCGTCCGCGTCAGCGGGCAGCGCGCCACTGGTCGTGGGCGCGGGCAGCGTCGTGGTCACGGTCGTGGTGGCCTTGGCCGGGGCCGCCGACGGCGTGGTCTCGTCCCCCGAGCACGCCGCCGTCGACGCCAGAAGTGCGAGCCCGGCCAGCGCCGGAAACCAGGACCGAACCGAGATCACCGAAGCAGGGTAGCAACCTGACAGAACTGCCGAATCGGTCACCGATTCGGTCGGGGTTCCATCCTCCCGCCTCCGGTCAGCGACCGAACTCCGCGACCGCCGGGACCACCTCGCGGCCCAGGACCTCCAGCGGCGAGATGTCGTCCACGCCCGCCACCCGGGCGATGACCAGATCGATGCCCATGTCCGCCAGCCACTTCAATTGGCCCAGTACCTGGGCGACGCCGCCGCCGGTCGGTCCGGGATCGACGACGAAGACGCAGCTCTTGCGGATCTCGCGCGGGTCGCGGCCGATCTCGCCGCACAGCCGGTTCAGCAGGTCGAGCTTGGCGGGGAGATCCGGGCCGGGCCGCAGGCTCGCCACGTCCGCGTAGCGCGCCACCAGCGGCAGCGTGCGCCGCTCACCGTCGCCGCCGATGAGGATGGGCGGGCGCGGACGCCGCGGGGAGGTCCGCAGGACCTGCGGGGCGTTCAAGGGACGCTGCACATGAAAGTGCTTGCCGGACACCGGTTCCGACGCACCCCGCGCGTCCGACCACATGGCTTCGCAGATGCGCAGCGTCTCCTCCAGCATTTCGTAGCGCTCGCGCAGCGGCGGGAACGGCAGGCCGTAGCCCTCCACGTCCCCGGTGGAGGTGCCCGCCCCGATACCCAGCCAGGCCCGGCCGCCCGACAGCACGTCCAGGGTGCCGACCAGCTTCGCGAGCATGGCCGGATGCCGGTAGTGCACGCCCGACACCAGCGCGGTCAGCTCCACCCGCGCGGTGTGCGCGGCGATGAACGACAGCGTCGAATACGCCTCCAGCACATTCTGTTCCACCCGCCCCAGCCACGGGCTCTGCCAGAGGTGATCGCCCACGGCGATGACCGAGAACCCGCTGTCCTCGGCCGTGCGGACCACCTCTGCCAGGCGCGGTCCGATCAGCTCCGAAGGGGTGTCGAGGGCGAAGTTCGTCAGATGCAATCCGAGTTCCATGGCACTCACCCTCCGCCCTTCGGCAGCGCGAATCATCCGTCCGGAGAACACATCCGATGTACGTCCGGGCGCGTAGTCAGCGCGGTACCCCTACCTCCAGGCCCCGCCGGATCGCCTGTTCCACCGGTGAATACGCGCCGTCCGGGCGGTCCAGGACGCAGGGTTCGCGCGACAGCAGCGGGGGCTGGGCCATGAACCGTGGGCGGCCGACCAGGTTGGGCTGGGCGGCGTGGATGAGGAAGGGGTGGCAGAGGTAGACGTCGCCCGCCTTGCCGGTGGCGAGGGTCTCCGGCAGATCGCCGGTGGCGGTGTAGAAGTCGGCCAGGTCGAACATGGTGGTGCCCGCCTCGCCGAAGGGCTCCAGTTCCCGGGCCAGGCGCAGATGCGAACCCACGCGGATGCGGGTGGGCGCGTCGTCGGCGTCCACATCCGAGAAGAGGAACAGCATGAGCAGGGAACGGCCCTTGGAGAAGACGTTCACCCGCCAGCTCAGGTAGTCGTCGCGCGCGGCATCACCGGGGAAGCTGACATCGACGTGCCAGCCCGCATCGCCCGGCGACTCCGGGCTGGGGAAGCGAATCGGCCAGCTGCCCAGGCTGATCCGGGGCAGCCAACGACCGGGACCGGCCAGTTGGTCGTAGGCCTCGCGCAGGACGGGAGCGGTGACGGCCCGGGTGAAGGGCTCCTCGGCGTGGTCCCAGAGCCGGATGACGGGCTGGGTCCAGGACGCCGGATCATCCGGATCGCAACCGGTTTCGCGCCAGAGGATCTCGCGCCCGGCGGCCGCGGTCTCGGCGCCGAAGGCCCCTTCGACCTTCACGAATCCGTCGGTGATGAAGTCGGAGATCTGCGTGTCGGTAAGCATGCTTTCCTTCCGTTCGATCCTCCGAGCATCGACGACTTCGGGATCGCGCCGCCACCGATTTTCTTGCCGCACAAAGCGGAAGCCCCGCCCCTCCCGAAGGAGAAGCGGGGCTTCCGTTGTCTCGCTGAGCCTTTACTCGCCGGAGGCGGCGGCCGGGGCGTCACCCGCGAGGGCGGCGACCGGCTTGTCCTCGGCGGCGTCGTCCGACTTCTTGGTCAGCTTGGCCTTGGCGGTGAAGGTGAACTTGGCGTTCTCGCCCTGGCCTTCGCCGTCCCAGCCCTCGACGTCCACCACCACGACCTGACCGGCGCCCAGCTCGCCGAAGAGGATCTTCTCCGACAGCTGATCCTCGATCTCGCGCTGAATGGTGCGACGCAGCGGGCGGGCGCCCAGCACCGGGTCGAAACCGCGCTTGGCCAGCAGGCTCTTGGCCTGCGGAGCCAGCTCGATCTCCATGTCCTTGTTCTTCAGCTGCTTGGCGACGCGGCCGATCATCAGGTCGACCATCTGGATGATCTGGTCCTGGGTCAGCTGGTGGAACACGATCACGTCGTCGATGCGGTTGAGGAACTCCGGGCGGAAGTGCTTCTTCAGCTCGTCGTTGACCTTGAGCTTCATGCGCTCGTAGTTCGAGCCCTCGACATTGCTCTGGGCGAAGCCGAGGCCGACCGCCTTCGAGATGTCGGAGGTACCGAGGTTCGAGGTGAAGATCAGCACGGTGTTCTTGAAGTCGACCGTGCGACCCTGACCGTCGGTCAGGCGGCCGTCTTCGAGGACCTGCAACAGGGTGTTGTAGATCTCCTGGTGCGCCTTCTCGATCTCGTCGAACAGCACCACCGAGAACGGCTTGCGGCGCACCTTCTCGGTGAGCTGGCCGCCCTCCTCGTAGCCGACGTAGCCCGGAGGGGCACCGAACAGCCGCGAGGCGGTGAAGCGGTCGTGGAACTCGCCCATGTCGATCTGGATGAGCGCGTCGTCCTCGCCGAACAGGAAGTTGGCCAGGGCCTTCGACAGCTCGGTCTTACCGACACCGGACGGACCGGCGAAGATGAACGAGCCCGACGGACGCTTGGGATCCTTCAGACCGGCGCGGGTGCGGCGGATGGCCTTGGACACGGCCTTGACCGCGTCCTCCTGGCCGATGATCCGCTTGTGCAGCTCGTCCTCCATGCGGAGCAGACGGGTGGTCTCCTCCTCGGTGAGCTTGAACACCGGGATACCGGTCCAGTTGGCCAGCACCTCTGCGATCTGCTCGTCGTCGACCTCGGCCACGACGTCCAGATCGCCCGAGCGCCACTGCTTTTCGCGCTCGGCGCGCTTGGCGACGAGCTGCTTCTCCTTGTCGCGGAGACGAGCGGCCTTCTCGAAGTCCTGCGCGTCGATCGCGGACTCCTTCTCCCGGCGCGCCTCGGCGATCTTGTCGTCGAATTCGCGCAGGTCCGGCGGCGCGGTCATCCGGCGGATGCGCATGCGCGCGCCCGCCTCGTCGATGAGGTCGATGGCCTTGTCCGGCAGGAAGCGGTCGTTGATGTAGCGGTCGGCCAGCGTGGCCGCGGCGACGAGAGCGCCATCGGTGATCGAAACCCGGTGGTGCGCCTCGTAGCGGTCGCGCAGACCCTTGAGGATGTTGATGGTGTGCTCGACCGTCGGCTCGCCCACCTGCACCGGCTGGAAACGACGCTCCAGCGCGGCATCCTTCTCGATGTACTTGCGGTACTCGTCGAGGGTGGTGGCGCCGATGGTCTGGAGCTCACCGCGAGCCAGCTTGGGCTTGAGGATCGAGGCCGCGTCGATGGCGCCCTCGGCCGCGCCCGCACCCACCAGGGTGTGCAGCTCGTCGATGAACAGGATGATGTCGCCGCGGGTATTGATCTCCTTGAGCACCTTCTTCAGGCGCTCCTCGAAATCACCGCGGTAGCGGCTGCCCGCGACCAGGGAACCCAGGTCGAGGGTGTAGAGCTGCTTGTCCTTGAGTGTCTCCGGCACCTCGCCGTTGACGATGGCCTGGGCCAGACCCTCCACGACGGCGGTCTTACCGACGCCGGGCTCACCGATCAGGACCGGGTTGTTCTTGGTGCGGCGGCTCAGCACCTGCATGACGCGCTCGATTTCCTTCGAGCGGCCGATGACCGGGTCGAGCTTGCCCTCGAGGGCGGCCTGGGTCAGGTTGCGGCCGAACTGGTCGAGCACCAGCGAGGTGGACGGGGTGCCCGTCTCGCCGCGCTGACCCGAACCCTCGACCGGCTCCTTGCCCTGGTAACCCGACAGCAGCTGAATGACCTGCTGGCGCACCCGGTTCAGGTCCGCGCCCAGCTTGACCAGCACCTGCGCCGCGACACCCTCACCCTCGCGGATCAGGCCGAGCAGGATGTGCTCGGTGCCGATGTAGTTGTGGCCGAGCTGCAGCGCCTCGCGCAGCGACAGCTCGAGCACCTTCTTGGCACGAGGGGTGAACGGGATGTGACCGGACGGGGCCTGCTGACCCTGACCGATGATCTCCTCGACCTGCGAGCGCACGCCCTCCAACGAGATGCCCAGGGACTCCAGCGACTTCGCCGCCACACCCTCGCCCTCGTGGATCAGGCCCAGCAGGATGTGCTCGGTGCCGATGTAGTTGTGGTTGAGCATCCGGGCCTCTTCTTGGGCCAGGACAACGACCCGCCGCGCGCGGTCGGTGAACCTCTCGAACATCGCTCCCTCACTCTCCTGCTCCGCCATCTACGGCATCCGGCGCTTCAGACCCTGTGCTGCCCTTCTGGTCGCCAGCCTGCCATGAAGCCCTGGGGTTGCATCCCCCGACTCCACTCTAGTTGCCGGGGGTCACGCACGTCCGCCGTCCACCCTATTGCGAACCGGCCTCAGTACGACTCATTCAGTCATAACGGGGCAGTTGCGCGCACCGTTTCCATTCCGGCTACGCCCACAGCGAACACGCCGGTCAGTCCCTGAAACCGGGCGATCGGTCTACCCGGTGAGGGGCGGAACGAACTCACAGGCCACCGGACGCGGGTGCGCGGGATCCAGCGCGTTGAGCGCGATCATGGCCCCGCGATGGCTGCCCGCGATGGCGAGGTGGTCGGAGTAGTCGGTGGGGCAGCCGTCCTGCATCAGGACATTGGTGGCATTGGCCGCCGGGACCAGGGCGATGGACGGGAAGACGCCCTCGTCGAAATTGGAGGCCAGGTTGGTGTAGGTGACCGTCGGGTCGTAGACGCCGTCGGCGTTGAGGGCGTTCAGGAACGTGGAATCGCCGAGCATCTGGTGGCAGGCCGCGCAGATCAGGCCCATGGTGGCGTACTCGTCGACGGTGTCGGCGTCCACGCCCAGCTGCTTGCCGAAGGCCCGGATGCTGTTCATGCTGTCGCCGAAGAGGCCGAGCCACGGCGGCGCGATGGCGACGAACTTGTCCACCTTGCCGTGGCCGCCGAGTCGCTTGATGTAGTAGTCGCCGACGGTGTTGCCCTGCGAATGCGCGATGAAGTCCACCTTGGCCGCTCCGGTCGCGGCCAGCACCCGGTTCACGAAAGCGGCCAGCTCTGCGGCGCTTTCGGGGATCGGCTTCATGCCGCCCATGGCCGACAGCGGCCAGGGCACGTCGAGGCTGCCGTAGGTCAGCGCGTAGACGCAGTAGCCCTCATTGGCGAGCAGCGGAATGTAGGCGCCCCAGTTGGTCTGTGCGCCGCCCGCGGTGCCGTGCACCAGCACCACCGGCTCCGGGTGCATGACGGTCGGTTTGCAGTTCCAGTCGTTCGAACCGGGCATCGAGCCACCGGGATTGGTGAGCTCGTACGGGATGCCCGCGAAGAAGTTGAAAGTGACCGGGTATTCCGCGCGGGCGGTACCGCTCGCGACGATCCCCAGAACTGCCAGCACCGCGATGATCAGCAGTGATCCTGGCGTTCGACGCATGGGCATCCTTCTCATGTTCCCTCCCAAATTAGAACGCGTTCCTGCAACCTAATCGGGAAACAAGCACGGAGGATGGGTTACTGACGAGTAAGTTCTGAAACCGGTTCCAGTGCAGGAAAACGGCGATGGCCAGGACCCGCAGGCGGCTTGCGATGCAGCACAAGGGGTCCCGGCCACCGCCGGAAGGATGTCGAATTACCGCTGGCCGTAAGGGAATCCGGGCTGCGGGACGAACTGCTGGTGGACCGGGGCCGCCGCCGGGCTTGCCACGCTCGCCTTCGCGTGCTGGGCGCCCGCCACGAACAGGGCGCCCATCAGGACCAGGAAGGCCAGCGTGTGGATGACGGCGCGGACGATATTCCAAGCCACCCACGAGCTTTCGAACTGCGCCCGCACCGCCGCCAGATCGCCGATCTGGCCCACGTCACCGGCATTGGCCAGCTGGTTGTTGAGCGGGACGTTGAGCCCCGAGGTGACGCCGAAGGCGATGATATTGAGCAGCAGCGCGACCCCGATCCAGATCAGCGTGGTGCGGGAGTCCTTGCCCAGGTGCAGCGCCGCCGCCAGCACCGTGAAGCCGACCGTGCCCATGAACCCGAGCATGAACCACGGGTTGATGATGACCACGTTGATCTTCTGCATGACATCGATGAACGTCTTGTCGTCGGACCGGCCGAGGGCGCTCATCACCGAGGTCGCGTACGCATAGAAGACGCCGGCGATGAGACCGGTGGTCAGCGTCGCCGCCACCAGCGCGGCCGTGCGGAATGCGAACATCGTTCTCTCCTGACTGGATCTGCCACCCGTGTGCTTCCCGGGCGATCAACTACATCCAGTCAACGGCCTGCGGGCACGGAAACCCATGGCTCAGAAGCTCGCACGCATGCGCGGGGATCCAACAGACACTGGCCGTACCAGGATCAGAGGTCGCGTTCGGAGATCACGCCGGACTGCATGGCCAGGTTGGCCAGGCGGACCCGCTTCTGGTTCTGAGGCAGGTCTTCGACGCCGAACTTGGCGAACAACGCGCGCAAATGGGTCTTGATGGCATCCACGCTGAGGAACAGTTCCGCCGCGATCTGCTGGTTCGAGGCGGGCGAGGCGAAGCCGTCATTGCCGCGGAGAGGGCGGCAGAGGGCGATCAATACCGATCGTTGGGTTTCGGTGAGGGAGCGCAGGGTCGGCAGGCCGCCGGTCGAGGTCTGCGTGACATCGCCTGCGGCGCCGCTGAAATCGTGGAAGGTGACCCGCGAGGTGCCCATCCGGATGACGTCCCCGGGCTGCAGCCGATGCCGCCCCACCAGGCGATCCCCATTGACGAAAGTGCCGTTGCGAGAAAGCCCGTCGTCCACGATGGTCCAGTGCGCGCCCAGGTACTCGGCGGTGGCGTGCAGGCGCGAGACCTCCACGTCCCAGAACAGGGACAGGTCGGCCTGCGGCGAGCGCCCGATGGTGATGCGGGGCTGGTCAGGGGACAGCATCAGCTCGTGCTGGCGTCCCTCTTGGTCCTTGACTCGAAGGAAGGAACCGTGGAATGCGGTCACTGCGCCGATACCTCTTCTCTACATCCAGCCAGTGACATCGTCCGCACGTTTCAATGGTGCCTGGCCGCCCGGGCACGAGCAAGATCGCATGCCGACGTCCGGTCCCGCAGTCTTGACCCCGGGCTTTCCAGAGGTGGATTTACGAAGTCCGACAGTACCCTGCCACCAGGACTTGATCTTGGTGTTATACGCAAAGCGTATGAATAAACCACTGCCGCCCGGGTACGCACGAAACACCCGGACGGCAGTCGAATCTGCGACTAGTCGTACAACTAGTTCTTAGAGGCGGCCTTGTTGTAAGCCTCGGTGATGTCCGCGGAGATACGACCACGAGCGGACACCTTGTGCCCATTCCGGCGCGCCCATTCACGAATGGCCGCGCTCTGTTCGCGATCGATCGACACCCGGTTCTTCGGACCCGCGGCCGGAGCGCCGGCCACCTTGGTACGCCGCCGACCACTCACCCGACGAGCGGCGGAAACCCAAGTCTCCAGACCGTCCCGCAGCCTGGCCGCGTTCTCCGTCGACAAGTCGATCTCGTAGGACACGCCATCGATAGCGAACTCGATGGTCTCCTCCGCGATGGACTCACCGTCGACATCGTCGATCAAGCTAACGGTGACCTTCTTTGCCATGAGATGAACGTCCTCTCGAAATCGTGCGACCCGCATAGTCAGGCCGATTACCCGACGCCAGAATACCGCTAATTCCGATAGTCCCAGAACTAGCCCCGGAAATGCAATCCGGAGAACTATCGCGCGGCCGGACGCACAATTGGAAAGAGTATCGTTTCCCGGATTCCCAGGCCAGTCAGGGCCATCAGCAAACGATCGATACCCATACCCGTTCCGGTTGTGGGGGGCATACCGTGCTCCATGGCGGCCAGGAAGTCCTCGTCCAGCCGCATGGCCTCGTCGTCGCCGGCCGCGGCCAAACGCGCTTGATCCTCGAAACGTTCCCGCTGGATCACCGGATCGACGAGTTCCGAATAGCCCGTGGCGAGTTCGAAGCCGCGCACGTACAGGTCCCACTTCTCGGTAACCCCGGGCTTGCTCCGATGCTGGCGTGTCAGGGGCGATGTCTCAACCGGGAAGTCGCGCACGAAAGTCGGCGCGTAGAGCTTGTCGCCGTAGACGTGCTCCCACAGTTCCTCGACCAGTTTGCCGTGGCCATAGCCCTTGCCCTCGGGAATTTCCAGACCGACCCGATCGGCGAGGGCCAGCAATTCCGCGACCGTCGTTTCCGGGGTGACCTCGACACCGATCTGCTCGGACAGCGACGGGTACATCTCCACGGTCGTCCACTCGCCGGACAGGTCGTATTCGGTACCGTCGGCAAGCGTCACCACCAGCGTGCCGTAGACCTCCCGTGCGACTTCCTGGATCAATTCCCGCATCATGGTCGCGGAATCGTCGTAGGTGCCGTACGCCTCGTAGGTTTCCAGCATTGCGAACTCGGGCGAATGGGTGGAGTCCGCGCCCTCGTTGCGGAAGTTCCGGTTGATCTCGAAGACCTTCTCGATGCCGCCCACCACGCAACGCTTCAGGAACAACTCCGGCGCGATGCGCAGGAACAGCTCCATGTCCAGCGCGTTGGAGTGGGTGGCGAACGGGCGAGCCGCCGCGCCGCCGTGGATGGTCTGCAACATGGGGGTCTCGACTTCGAGGAAACCCCTGTGCTCCAACGCATTTCGCAGCGCGCGCACCACCGCCACCCGGGTGCGGGCGTTCTCGCGGGCCTCCGGGCGCACGATCAGGTCGACATAGCGCTGCCGGACCCGGGACTCCTCGTTCATCTCCTTGTGCAGCACCGGGAGCGGGCGCAGCGACTTGGCCGCCATCTCCCAGGAATCGGCGATGACGCTCAATTCGCCTCGGCGCGAAGCGATCACCTCGCCGTGCACGAACACGAAATCACCCAGGTCGACATCGGCCTTCCAGGCCGCCAGCGACGCCTCGCCGACACCGTTGAGGCTGATCATGACCTGCAACTGGGTGCCGTCACCCTCCTGCAGGGTGGCGAAGCAGAGCTTGCCGCTATTACGCACGAAAATGACCCGCCCGGCAATCCCGACCATCTGACCGGTCTGCGTATCGGGTTCCAGTTCCGGGTGGGCGGCCCGAATGTCGGCGAGGGAGTGGGTGCGGTTCACCACCACCGGATAGGCCTCGCGCCCCTCCTCCAGCAACCGCTCACGCTTCTCCCGGCGAATCCGCATCTGCTCGGGGACGTCGTGCTCCACGGCGTCGTCCTTGGCACGCTTTTGCCCAGCGGGAACAGGAGTGTTTGCGGGGGAAGAGGGGTTGGGGGTGCTCACGGAGCCATAGCCTATCCTGCGGCGAAAATGCTTTTTTCCGCCGCCTCCCCGCAATTGCTCACAGCCAGGCGAGAGTTGCGACCTCGCGTTCGAAGTGCGGAGCCGACGCCGCGACCATCAGCAGGCCCGCGGCTTTCAGGGCCTGATATCCACCCTCGAGATCGGTGGCGCGGCGCAGCCCCAGCTGCTGCAACGAGGCCGCGGCCAGGCTCGAGGTGTAACCCTCCGAGCAGACGATGATCCATTCCACATCGTGGTGCTCGGCCATGGCCAAACGCGCGGAACTGGACGGATCCAAACGCCATTCCAGGACATTTCGCTCGATCACCAGCGCGCCCGGCAGGGTGCCCTCGCGCAGGCGCTGCGCCTGCGGGCGAATATCCACCAGAATCGCGCCGCGGGCGATTGCCGCCGGCAATTCGATCGGGAGCAGGCGACGCAGCTGCTGCCGGGCGTGGGCGAGCATGCCGTCGATCGTCAAGTGGGTCATTCGAGTTCACCTTCGGGCTGGTCGGTGAGGACGGAACGGGTGCGCCGCAGGGTGCCGTGGCCGGTGACCTCGTAATAGGACATGGCCGTCAGCGGCGGCGAATAGGCGTGGACGCTCAGGGTCGGATTCAGCGGGCCGGTGATTCCGGCCTCCTCGGCGGGGGCGCGCACCACGTCGTGCACCCAGCCGAGCGGGAAGGAGGCCTGATCACCCGCGGTGAGGGTGCGGCGGCGCAGGTCCCGGCCGTTCCAGCGGTATTCGGAGAGCGCGCCGGACAGCACGGTGAGCGCGCCCAGCGAACCGGCGTGATCGTGCAGTTCGGTGTATTTGCCCTCGACCCAGCTGATCAGCCAGATGTCCACCTCGTCGTCCGCGACAAGCCTTGCGGCCCAGCGGTTTTCGGTGGGCCAGAGGCCGTCGGCGGGCAGCAGGTGGTCGTATCGGCCCTCCAGCACGTCGTGCGCGCCCTCATCGGTCAGGCGCAGCAGATCGGCCGGGCGCAGCCGGGTGGGGAGGGCGGAGGCGGTGGCCCGCTCGGTCACCTCGGGCAGCAGCCGGGAGGCGGGGGCACGGGTGTCCACGGGTAGGGAAAGAACAGAGGAACGCATGAGCGAAACTCCAAGGAATGTGAAAGTGGTCGGGGCTATACGAAGCCTCGACGACCGTCGAGGCGAGTCAGCCTCGACAACACTCCTGGGTGCTCACGCGGGAATACACGTCGGCGAGCCTAACAGAGGTGCGCCGGGAATCAACAGGGTCTCCCGGCGACGACTGTGTCACTTTTATTCCAGCCGGTCTGTTCAGGCCCGAGTCCGGCGCTGCTGGTTGCGCTCGTAGACCAGGCGCAGGCCGTCCAGGGTGAGATGCGGTTCGTGATGCTCGATGGTCTCCGACTCCGGCACGATCAGCGGCGCGGTGGCGCCGGTGGCCACCACCGCCACGTTGTCGCCGGAGAAGGCGTCGATATCGCGAATGCGGTCGATCAGGCCGTCCACCAGGCCCGCGAAACCGAAGATGGCGCCCGACTGCAGGCACTCCATGCTGTTCTTGCCCACCACCGAACGCGGGCGGGTCAGCTCGGCGCGGCGCAGCGCACTGCGGGCAATCAGCGCCTCGGTGGAAATCTCCACACCCGGCGCGATACTGCCGCCCAGGAATTCCCCCTTGGCCGAAACCAGGTCCACACAGATGGCGGTGCCGAAATCCACCACGATGGCCGGCGACTGGAAACGGTGATATGCCGCAAGGCAATTCACGATGCGGTCCGCGCCGACTTCCTTGGGATTGTCGACCAGCAGCGGAATACCGGTACGCACACCGGGTTCCACCAGCACGTGCGGCACGTGCGCCCAATAGCGGGAGAGCATTTCGCGTAGCTCGCGCAGCACCGGCGGCACCGTGGACAGCGCCGCGACACCCACCACCTGGTCGGCGTCCGCGCCGATCAGGCCGCGCACCTGCAGCGCGAACTCGTCCGCGGTGAACAGCGGATTGGTGTGCATCCGCCAGTGCCGCACCAGCTTCGCGTGCTCCCCGCTACCGGAGAACAGGCCCAGCTCGATGCTGGTATTGCGGACATCGATACAGAGCAGCATGCCCGCCCGCCGCTCAGGCCAGGGTGAGCGTGCGCGGCGAGATCAGGTCCGATCCCTCCGGGGCGTGCGCGGGATCGGTGCCGAGCTCGATCGGGCGATTGCGCTCGTCCACGAAAACCACGTGCGGCGCATAGTCTTTCAGCTCCGCGGCGTCCAGCATGCCGTAGGCGATGAGGATGACCAAGTCGCCCGGGTGCACCAGATGCGCTGCGGCGCCATTGATTCCGATCACGCCCGAACCGCGCTCGCCCGCGATCACATAGGTCTCCAGGCGGGCGCCGTTGGTGATGTCCACGATCGATACCTTCTCGCCCTCGAGCAGGTCGGCGGCGTCGAGCAGATCCTGGTCCACCGTCACCGAGCCCACGTAGTGCAGATCGGCGTGAGTCACCGTGGCGCGGTGGATCTTCGACGTCATCATGGTGCGCAACATCGTCGTCGCCTCCTAGAGAGATGCCTGGGCAGGCTGGTCGGGAACGGTGGGCAGGCCGTCGAGCGGCTTGCCGATGGTGACCGGCATATTGTCGATCAGGCGGGTGGTGCCGACACGGGCCGCGACCAGCAGGCGGGCATTGCCGCTGGGCCACTCCTCGGAGAAGTCCGAGCCGCGCAGGGCCAGGTAGTCGACCTGGATCTCGGGGGCGAGATCCAGCACGGACTGAGCGGTCTCCAGCACGGCCTCGGGGCCACGCCCAGCCGCGTGCCGACCGGCCAGCAGTGCCGCCGACAGGGTCGCGGCCAGCTCGCGGTCCGACTCGCTCAGGTAGCGGTTGCGCGAGGACTTGGCCAGGCCGTCCTGCTCGCGGACGGTCGCGGCGGGCACGATCTTCACGTCCATGTTCAGGTCGACGACCATCTGCCGGATCAAAGCCAGCTGCTGGTAATCCTTCTCGCCGAAGAACGCCTCGTGCGGCTGGCAGATATTGAAGAGCTTCGACACCACGGTCAGCACACCCGAGAAGTGGCCGGGCCGGGTCGCGCCCTCGAGGATGTCGCCGAACGGACCGGCCTGCACGGTGGTGCGCGGGCCGAACGGGTACATGTCCTTGGCGCTGGGCGCGAACACCAGCTCCACGCCCTCGCCGCGCAGCAGCTCGACATCCGCGTCCAGGGTACGCGGGTACTTGTCGAGATCCTCGTTCGCGCCGAACTGCAAGGGGTTCACGAAGATCGACACGATGACCGTGGTGTTGGTCAGCTTGGCCAGACGCACCAGCTCCAGATGCCCCTCATGCAGCGCGCCCATGGTCGGCACCAGCGCGACCCGGCGGCCCACCGAACGCAACGCCTTGACGACCTTGGTCATGACGGCCGGATCGTGGTGCACGGTCAGCTCGCCGCGCTTGTACGAACCGATCAGCTTCGGGTCCATCAGTATCCTTCCTCCGGCCGGTCGAGGCCCTCCGTGGTTACGCTCCGCTGCCTCCTCCGGGCCTGACCGTCCGGCCGGGGTCCTTCCAGGAGATCGATCAAGGCGGGATTGCTATCGGCACGTTCGGCCGAGCGCAGCGACTGGGCCCGATAGCCCGCGGCCAGGCGTGGATCGAGGGCCTCTAGGGCATCCAGGTGGGCGGCCACCGCGGCCACATCGCCGCGCGCCACCGGACCGGTCAGCGCGGCCGGGCCGCGGCGCAGGGCATTGTCGAGGGCGGCCGAGGCCAGCGGCGCGAGCATGCGCTCGGCCAAGCCGTTCGGCTGCTCGTCGACGGCCTGCTGACCCAGCAGGCCCGGACCGGCGAGGGCCGCGCGCAGCGCCTCCACCGCATCCACGATCAGGGTCACCAGATGATTGCTGCCGTGCGCGAGGGCGGCGTGATAGAGGGTGCGGTGCTCCTCGGAGACCCGCACCGGCTCGCCGCCCATCTCGATCACCAGCGACTGCGCGATGGCGTAGCCGATGTCGTCGGCGGCGGTGATGCCGAAGCAGGCATTGGCCAGCCGGGCCACATCCTCGTCGTGCCCGGTGAAGGTCATGGCCGGGTGGATCGCCAGCGGCAGCGCGCCGACCGCGGTCAGCGGCGCGAGAATTCCGATGCCGTTGGCGCCCGACGTGTGCGCCACGATGGTGCCCGGGCGGACCGCGTTCGCCGCCGCCAAACCGGCCACCAGACCGGCCAATTCGCTGTCCGGCACGGCCAGGATCAGCAGTTCGCTGCGGACGGCCACATCCTCGGCGGGCAGGACCCGGGAATCCGGCAGGCGGGTGGCGGCACGCCGCAGCGAGGCATCCGAAATCGCGGATACCCCGAATACGACATGACCGGCCCGCTCGAGTGCCGCGCCCAGTGCGGATCCGACGCGTCCCGCCGAGACGATTCCCACCGTCAGGCGTGCGGGCGCAGGATCACTCCAGACATCCTTGTCCGAGGTCACTTTGTCCTCTCGAAAGTCGTTCCAGTCCCGCCATGCGGGTACCGGACGTTACTCGGCGAGGATATCGCCGCCGATTCGCCAGAGCCACCGTATGTGGGATAGGCAACTCTCGCGACTCTCAGGGGCTTCGCCCCGAACCCCCTCGCGACTCTCAGGGCTTCGCCCCGAACCCCCTCGAGATTTTCAGGGGCTTCGCCCCGAACCCCCGAGGAGGCGCGGCTAGTTGGTGTTCTCTGACTTCAGATTTGCCATGATCTCGGCCACCGAGAGGCGGTGGGTGCCCTCGGGGTCGGGGGTGTCGCCGCGGCGGCGTCGGCGGGCGGTGGCGCGACCGACCGGGGTGGTCGGTTCCGGGTCGGGGGTCAGGCGCGGGAGCGGCGTGCCGCCGTTGCCATTGCCATTGGCGTTGCCGTTGAGGTTGGTGAGGGTTTCGGCGGGCTGGGAATCGTTGACCGGCTCGGGATTCGGGGGCTGCTCCGGTGAATCCGGTTCGGCGGCGGCGCGTTCGGCCTCGTATTCCTCGCGCATGGCGTCGGTGATGATCGAGGTCTCGGCGGTGACCGGGTCGTCGAAGGGGGTGGCGAAGGCCGGGGCCTCCGGGTGGGCCGGGTCGATCTTGGGTGCGATGCGGGCGCGCGGGTCCTCGTCGTCCTCGGGCTGATCCGGGGAAGACCACGGATCCCAGGGGTCCGCGTCCGGCCAGCTATTGTTCGCCGCCTCGGCGACCGGGTCGGCGTCGCGGCCCGGAAGTTCCTGGACGCGAACGGCATCGGCACGCAGGGCGGTGCGCTCGAAGGGCAGGTCGCCGTCGAAAAGGCGCTGCAGGCTCTCGCGCAGGACGGTGAGTTCGGCACGCAGCGCGGCCATCTCGGTGGCGTCGGCGCCGACCTCGTGGCGGACCCGGGTCTCGACGCCCAGTTCGTACTCGCGGCGGGCAGCAACCTCGCGCTCGAGCTGCAGTTGGTAGACCTTCTGGAGGTCACCCACTTTCGCCTTGTCGATGGCCGCCTCCCTGCGATAACGGGTGGCGGCGAGGGCTCCGATGGCGGCCGCCCAGAGGGCCGCGACCAGGCCGACACGGATCAAGTGGAGGTTGTCGCTGAAGATCAGGAAAACGCTGGCAACCAGTCCGAGGAGAAGCAGAAAGCCGGTGAACAACTTTCCCGCATCCGCCCGCCGACGACGGGAAGCGCTGCTACGGGAGGGTGAAACCATGTCCGCCAGCGTAGCTTGATCTTCCGACCAGGGTCCCCACCTTGGCGATCATCATCACCAAAGCGTTAGCTATGAAGTAGCTGCTTCATCGGGCGGATCAATGGGCGCCCGGCAGCAATATTCCAGCCACAGCGCCGCCGCGACCAGCGCCACACCACCGATCAGACCCACCACCGCACCCGGTGTATCCGACGCCGCCGCACGCAGATCCGAATGTGTGAGCAGCCACACCAGGAAGCCCAGCCAGATCCCGCCCACCAACGAACCCACCTGCGCCGACGCCTTGGCCAGCGCCACCGCCCGGGCCGCCGTGATCGGATGCAGCTGCCCGGAACCGCCGGGACCGATCCCGTGATTGTCCTTGCGCTGCCGAATCACGAACGCCAGCACCGCCTCCAGCAGCGCCACCGGAATCAGCGAGGCGCCGGAGAACACTGAGATGGGCGGGAACGACGAATACGCCACATTGGTGGCGACCCAGGCCACGATCGCCGCCAGCAGGACATTCGCACACAGATCGAGGATGCGCGTCGGCTTCACCGCATCGGCTCCGCGGTCATGGCCGAGGCGGGCGCGGTCATGGTCGAGGCGAGCATCACGGCGTCCACCCCAGGCTCAGCTCGGTCCGGCGCACACCCGCCACCTCGGCGGAATCCAAGGCGGACAGCCACTCCCGCAGCGACCGCGCCGCTCCGCTCACCGCCAGCTCCGCGTCCGGCTCCACCTCCAGCCAGGGCACCAGCACGAACGCGCGATTGTGGGCCTGCGGATGCGGCAGCGTCAGCACCGGATCCAGGCTGCGCACCACCACCCGGACATCGCGGCGGCGCTGCTCGGCCCACACCACGTCCACGTCCAGAGTGCGCGCGCCCCAGCGGACCTCGCGCACCCGGCCCGAGGCCTGCTCCAGCTCCTGGCCCAGCCGTAGCCAGTCCGAGGGCTCCAGCGCCGGATCCTCGGCCACCAGAACGGCATTCAGGTAGTCCTGCTGCGGCACCCCGCCCCAGGGCGGGGTCGAGTACACCGACGAGACCGCGATCACGCGCGGGCCCAGCGCCGCCACCACGCTGCGCAGATGCGCCAGCCGGTCACCCAGATTGGATCCGATCGACAGGACTACGCGGGTCACCGCTCCGACTCCTCCGCTTCACGACGACGGGACGTGACTACTCGGACGTCTTCGAAGGTATGCGGAATCGGCGCGAAAGGCTTGTGCAGGACCACTTCCACGGCCTCGATGCGGGGATCGGCCATGACGTCGTCGGCGATCTTCGACACCACGGTCTCGATCAGATCACACGGCTCCCCCGCCACGATCGCCACCACCTGCTCGGCCAGCTCGCCGTAGTGGACGGTGTCGGCGATGTCGTCGGACTTGGCGGCGGCCGTGAAATCGGTCCACAGCGTCAGATCCACGACGAACTCCTGGCCGTCGCGCTTCTCGAAATCGAAGACGCCGTGGTGGCCGAAGACGCGCAGCCCGCGCAGTTCGATACGGTCCCCGGACAATCCGGTGAAATCAGTGCTCACAGCGCCTCCCCCGCCCCGCGCCGGTAGCGCTCGCGCACCCGCCGGGCCGCATTGGTGGCCGCGTCGACCACCGCGATGGCGTCCAGCGAGGACCGCACATCGTGCACCCGCACGCCCCAGGCGCCGTGCTCGGCGGCCAGGGCGGAAATCGTGGCGGTGGCCACCTCGCGGCCGTCCGGTGGGCGCGGACCCGCCGAATCGGCCAGCAGCGCACCGAGAAAACGCTTGCGCGAGGCCCCGATCAGTACCGGCAGCCCGGCATCCATCAGCTCGGTCATGCGATAGAACATGCCGCCCAGCAACTCCCAGTTGTGATCGGCGTTCTTGGCGAAGCCCAGGCCGGGATCCAGCACCAGCTGCCCGAACTCGACCCCGCCCGCGAGGGCGAACTCGATCTGCGCGTTCAGCTCCTCCCAGACCTTGCTCACCACATCGTCGTACTGCTCGGCCGGACCGGTGTGCGCATAGTTGGCATCGGCCCGCCAGTGCATGAGGATCCACGGAATCTTGGTCACCGCAACGACTTTCACCATGTTCGGATCAGCCCGCCCGCCGGAGACGTCATTGACCATGGACACCCCCGCCTCGATGGCGGCCTCGGCCACACTCGCCCGCATGGTGTCCACACTGGTCGGCACCCCGGCCTCGGCCAGCTCCCGGATCACCGGAACCACCCGCGCCGCTTCGGTTTCCGGATCGATGCGCACCGCACCCGGCCGCGTCGACTCACCGCCGACATCGATGATGTCCGCGCCCAGCTCGTACAGCTCGAAACCACGCGCCACCGCCAGTTCCGGATCGAGATAGCGGCCGCCGTCGGAAAACGAATCGCTGGTGACGTTCACCACGCCCATCACCACACAGGAACGCCCCCCACGCGGCTCCAACAGGCGTGATGTCACGACGCCTCCAGACTCCCGCACCCCAGGTTCGCGGCCGTCTCGATTCTGGACCGACGGAGCGGGGGAGCGAAGCGGAGGAGCGGAGGAGGGAAGAAGCGAGACCTCAGGGCCGCGAACCCGCCGGAGCGAAGCGGAGGCAGATTAGACACAGCGCTCACTTCCGGAGGATCAGGTCGAGGGCCTCGGCCCGGGTGGAGGCATTCGATTGCAGGGTGCCGCGCACCGCCGAGGTGGTGGTGGAGGCGCCGGGCTTGCGGATGCCGCGCATGGCCATGCACAGGTGCTCGGCCTCGATCACCACGATCGCGCCGCGCGGGTCCAGCTTGGCCATCACCGCGTCGGCGATCTGGGAGGTCAGCCGCTCCTGCACCTGCGGGCGCTTGGCGTACAGATCGACCAGGCGGGCCAGCTTCGACAGTCCGGTGACCCGGCCGTGCTGGCCGGGGATGTAGCCGACGTGCGCGACGCCGTGGAACGCCACCAGGTGGTGCTCACAGGTCGAGTACATGGGGATGTCGCGGACCAGCACCAGCTCCTGGTGCCCCTCGTCGAAGGTGGTGTTGAGCACCTCAGCAGGGTCGGTGAACAGCCCCGCGAACATTTCCCGGTAGGCCCGGGCCACCCGTCCCGGCGTGTCGGCGAGCCCGGGACGATCCGGATCCTCACCGACCGCGATCAGCAGTTCACGGACGGCCGCCTCCGCTCGATCCTGATCGAAGGGCCGACCGGTTTCGAGCGCGATCGGGCCGGACCCGACACGGTTATTGGCGGTGGTGTTGGTGGCCGACAATCGACACCTCCTGTGTTGACTTGCCGCACATGCACTCGCGGCCTGAACGCGGTCGCCGACCACTCGGGGCGGGCCCGGCCGCGGGTGTTCACCCTGCTGCCGAGCCCGGCCCGAGCCGGGCCGCGAACCCATTGAGCGTATCGGGACCGCGGTCAGCGACGACCGTTCGGTCCGTCCCAACCGTTCTTGTCGTCCTCGTCATTCCCGGCGGCCGGGGGCGCGGCCGGATACTCCGGCTGCCCGTAGCCCGGCTGATACTGACCGCCCGGCTGATAGCGCTGATTGCCCGCGGGCGCCCAGCCACCGTACGCGCCACGCGGCTGCGGAGCCTGCGGCTCGTCGTCCGCGGGCGGCCAGCCCGGAGCCGACCAGCCGGCCGGAGCGCCGTAATCCGGACGCGAACCGTGTGTCGGGGTGCCCTGCCGCGGATAGGCCGGAGCCTGCGGCAACGGGTAGCCCTGCGGCGCGGGAGCCGGGTAGCCGCCGTACTGCGGCTGCGGCGCGCCCCCGTAGGCCGGTTCGGGATGACCGTTGGCGGGCTGCGCGACCGGCCGCGACTCCTCCTCCGGGAACGGCTCGCCGCGCTCGGCGGCCAGCTCGCGCGGCGTCTTCACCGGCGGGCGGTCCGACGGGGTGCGGTCGCCGAAATCATTGAAAGCCGTGATGCGCGGCCGCTTTTCGACCGTGGCGAGGATGGTCTCGAGCTCCTTGCGGTGCAGGGTCTCGCGTTCCAGCAGCGCGGTGGCCAGCGAGTCGAGCTCGTCACGGTAGTCGTTGAGCACCGACCACGCCTCGGTGTGCGCGGCCTCGATGAGGTTGCGCACCTCCTCGTCGATCTCCCGGGCCACCTCGTGCGAGTAGTCCGAGGCCATGCCCATGGACCGGCCCAGGAACGGGTCGCCCTGCTCCTGGCCGTAACGCACCGCACCCAGGCGGGCGCTCATTCCGTATTCGGTGACCATGGCCCGCGCGGTCTTGGTGGCCTGGTCGATATCGGAGGACGCGCCCGTGGTCGGCTCGTGGAACACCAGCTCCTCGGCCGCGCGACCACCCATGGCGAACACCAGGCGGGCGATCATCTCCGAACGGGTCATCAGGCCCTTGTCGTCCTCGGGCACGGTCATGGCATGGCCGCCGGTGCGGCCGCGGGCCAGGATGGTGACCTTGTAGACGGGCTCGATATCGGGCATCGCCCAGGCGGCCAGGGTGTGCCCGGCCTCGTGGTAGGCGGTGATCTTCTTCTCGTGCTCGCTGATCACGCGGGACTTGCGGCGCGGGCCGCCGATGACGCGGTCGACCGATTCCTCCAGGGCCGCACCGGTGATCACCGTGCCGTGCACGCGCGCGGTGAGCAGCGCGGCCTCATTGATGACGTTCGCCAGATCCGCGCCCGACATGCCGACCGTGCGCTTGGCCAGACCGTCCAGGTCCGCGTCCGGCGAGATCGGCTTGCCCTTGGAGTGCACGGCCAGGATCGCGCGCCGGCCCTTGAGATCCGGATTGCCGACCGGGATCTGCCGGTCGAAACGGCCCGGGCGCAGCAGCGCCGGGTCCAAGATGTCGGGCCGGTTGGTGGCCGCCATGATGATGACGCCGGTGCGCTCACCGAAGCCGTCCATCTCGACCAGCAGCTGGTTCAGCGTCTGCTCACGCTCGTCGTGGCCGCCGCCGAGGCCCGCGCCGCGCTGGCGGCCGACCGCGTCGATCTCGTCCACGAAGATGATGCAGGGGCTGTTCTGCTTGGCCTGGTCGAACAGGTCGCGTACCCGGGAGGCGCCGACACCGACGAACATCTCGACGAAGTCCGAACCGGAGATGGTGAAGAACGGCACCCCGGCCTCACCGGCAACGGCCTTGGCCAGCAACGTCTTACCGGTGCCGGGCGGGCCGTAGAGCAGCACGCCCTTGGGGATCTTCGCGCCCAGCGCCTGGTACCGGGCCGGGCTCTGCAGGAAGTCCTTGATCTCCTCGAGCTCTTCGATGGCCTCGTCGGCGCCCGCCACGTCCTGGAAGGTGGTCTTGGGCATGTCCTTGGACAGCAGCTTGGCCTTGGACTTGCCGAAGCCCATCATGCCGCCGCGGCCACCGCCCTGCATGCGCGCCATCACGAAGATGAACAGGCCCAGCAGGATCACCATGGGCAGCATGAACAGCAGGATCTGGCTCAGCCAGGAATCCTGCTTGACCGTGGTGTTGACCTTGGCGCCGGAATCCTCGGCGGCCTTGAAGACCTGCGCGGAGACCTCGCCACCACCCGGGTACTTGGTGATGATCTTGGTCTGCCCCTTGGTGGCATCATTGCCGTTCTTCAGCGTGACGCGCAGTTGCTGTTCTTTGTCGTCGATCTGGACCGACTCGACATTCGACTTGTCCTGGAGCTGGGACAAAGCCACCGAGGTATCGACGCTGTGCCAGTCGCGCGTGTCGTTGCTGAAATAGCTGACCAACCAGATCACGAGCAAGAAGCCCGCGACTATGGCCAGGTTGCGGAACACAGTCTTGCGGTTCATAGAGCGTCGGCCGGCGGCCAGTCCTTTCCGGGGGGTGTATCCGGTTTGCCTGCGATGCTTGCGTGGCACGCCCGTTCCGGCGAACGGATGCGGACATGCCACGTTACCGCGTACGGTCTAGTCGATACATCGCGCAGTTCGGCTGCTGGTGCAGTTCAAAAGGTAAACGGCTGGAGAACGCGGGTGGTTCCCCGACCATCTGCGGCAACACATCGGATCGATCACCCCCTGGTGTCGGACCGAGTGGTCACAATCATGGCATGGTCGTCCTATCGTGAGTGACGACACAACAGAGCGCAGGGGGTATGGACATAGTCGAGCTACGGACACCCACGGCGATTGTGCGTCACGGCAACGGGCGTTTGACGGTGCTGCGACCGGGAACCGACGGCGAGCGCGTGCTCGACGTGCCGGTGAGCGACCTTCTCAAGGTGCGTTTGAACCGGCGCGCCGATGACGCCGTCGTCATCGAAATCTATCTGCGCTACCCCACCCCGGTATTGACCGGCGTGCCCGCCGACCGGACGCCGCTGCCGGTGCTCATCGCCGAACACGATGTGCCCGCCGCCACCGTCATCGTCGAGCGGATCAACAACCAGATCCTGGCCACCCAGCGCCTGGACGTGGCCGCCCCCGACCTGACCCCGCCCGCGCCCTCCTGGGGCCGGACCGGTCCGGCCCGCGCCGACGTGGATCGCGCGGTGCGGCGCATGGCGCCCAAGCGGGACGCCAAGCCGGCCGTGGCGGCGCTGCAGCGCTATGTCACCCCCGACGAGTACGTGCTGGAGACGGCCCTCGTCACCACCGGGCCGCCCGCGCCCAAAGCCACCGGGCTGCTGGCCGTCACCACCACCAGGCTGATCTTCGTCTCGCTCGGCGCGGGTAAGCGTTTCGCCCACGAGCTACCGGTGGCGACCCTGCTGTGGGCGCGCACCACCGACGATGCCGACACGCCGAGCACCGCGCCCGCCGACTACGGGGTCGAGGTCAGCGACGGCAATCTGACCTGGCAGTTCTCCGGCACCGATCGGGCCGACACCGATCGGGTCACGGGCGCTTTGAATTTCGCCATCCAGCGCGAGGTGGCCGACGGCGCGGCGGGTCCCGCGGATCCGGGCGTGTCCAAGCTGTATTCGGAATGGGAACTGCTGGTCGAGCGGCATTCGCTGGGCATGGTCGACGATGCGCAATTCCAGCGGTACGGGCGCGGAATTCTCCGATCTTTGCCCGATTAGACGCTGCGCCTGATCAACTGAAGGATTTGGGGGCCGAGCCCCCAAACCTCGGTGATCATTCGCCGGCTTATTCGTCCGGCTGCAGGGTGATGCGCCGCCACGGGCTGGTGGGCCGCATCCACAGGCGCAGCAATTCCATGCGCCGGTCCACGCCGCCGGATTTCAATTCCGCGAGGTCCTCGCACGCCTGCCAGTAGGTCCACCCGGCGAGGTAGGCGTCGCCGAATTGCCGCCAGTTGCGGTATTTGCGCTGCGCCGGGGGCAGCGCCCGCATGAGGTAGTCCCAGGCGACATCGGCGTCGAGATAACCGGCGGTGTAGGCCATGCGGGCGACGGCGACCACGCGGGCCAGATCCCAGGCCTGGATATCGGTGGGCAGCGGCCGCACCAGGTGGTCGGTGAGGCCGAGTTTGATGGCCTGGGACCAGATGTCGTAATCGCGGACCAGCGCCTCCGGATTCTCCATGCCGCGGAAGGAACCCACCTGCCGCAGGAAGGCGCGATGCCGATCGGCGCGCTCGCCGAAGCGATCGCGTTCAGGGGAATTGATGGCCGCCATGACGAGCGGGTGCACGAGCGCGTAGAGCGGGCCGTGCATGCCGTCGAGGAGTTGTTCCATCGAGGCCATGGCCTCGGTGCCGTCCGTGATGCCCCAGGCACCGGTCAGGGTGTCGATGGCAAGCTCCCGGCGATCGCCGAGCGGGTGCTCGCGCTCGGGGCCGAGCAGCAGCGCGTCGTGGAAGGCGTCCCAGCGGGCGGAATAGAAGCCACCGAGCGACAGCGCGCGCAGTTCGTCGTCGGAGACCTGCGCACCGGACCAGTGGTCATCCTCGCGCTGGTCCAGCTCCGGGTATGGAAATGTGGTCAGCGTGGGAACGTCGCGGGCGGGCATAACCAGAGTCTAATTTGCCTCCGCTTCGCTCCGGCCGGTTCACGGCCCTGAAGTCTCGATTCTTCCCTCCCTCCGCTCCTCCGCTTCGCTCCCCCGCTCCACTCGGTCCAGAATCGAGACGGCCGTGAACCCCTTGGGCCCTTCTCTCTTTGGGGTCAGGCCGGGTGCGAATAATCGGCAAACCGTTCGGTTCGTAAATTCGGCGGGAACTCCGCGGCCCAGTCACGCAATTGTCTGAATCTTGCCCTGTCACGGCGGGTAATCGGGCGCTAACCTCTGGGGGCATGAGTGGGAACATCACCCTGCTGCGCGGGCTCACGCCGGCCGCCACGGAGCAGGAAATCTACGCCGCCGCACAGGAATACGTGCGCAAGGTCGGCGGGGTATCGGGATTGACGACGGCCACGAAGACGGCCGTGGACAAGGCGGTGGCGGCGATTGCCGCGGCCACCACCCAATTGCTGGCGGAATTACCCGATCGCCGGGCCGCCGAAGGCGAAGCGCCGGTGCGCCGCCGGGTCCGGGACGCCGTCACGGAGGAAGCGCGCTGAGGCTCGCGGGCTCACACGCCGTACACCCCCACGCAGTCGAGCGCGATTTCCAGCCGCGCCCCGCGCTGGTCGAGCGAGTGACCGAGTAGTTCTTCTATGCGCTGAATGCGGTAGCGCACCGTGTTCTTGTGTACGCCGAGCAGTTTCGCGGCCGCGTCGGGGCTGCGGCGGGCACGCAGGTAGGCATGCAAGGTTTCCCGCAGTCGGGCCGACTGCGCGTCGGGTGCGGCGAGTGCGCCCAATTCCCGGTCGACGAGTGCCCGCATGGCGGCCTCGTCGGCTCCCGCCAGGTAGGCGACCTCCACCTCCGCGTAGTGCAGCACCCGCGACATCCCCGCGCGGGCCCGCTCGGCGACCTGGCGGGCGGCGACCGCCTCGCGGTGGCTGTCGCGAAATCCCTTGGTGTGCGCGGCCGGTACGCCGACGGCCACCCGCACGGGCGCGTCCACCGACCACGCGGGATCGGCCGGGTCAGGCAGCTCGCCGTCCATCCCGATCCAGGCCCACAGCGCCGAGGCCCCCGAGGGCATGGTGAACACGCTGCCGTTGCCGAAGGCGGCGGCGTAGCGGGTGACCACGCGGTCCAGCAGGCCGACGGCCTCGCCGGTGCGGTCGGGCCGCGGCGCGGCGGCGTCTTCGTCGGGTCGCAGCGGGGTCGTGTCCTCGTCGGTCCACAGCACCAGGGCCAGGTGCCGCTGAGCCAGGCGGTAACCGAGCCGGGCGGAATCGTTTTCGACGTCGGCCTCCGCACCGTCGAGCAGGCCGCGCACGATTTCGGCCCGCTGGGTGAAGGCGGCGCGCAGCCCGCGTTCGCGTTCCTCCATGTAGGTGTCGGTGAGCGCCTCCACCGAGGTGCTGATCCATCGCGTGGTGCGATCGAAAAGCCGTAGCAGCACCGACCTTTCGATCTCGCGGGGCAGCTGCTGCTGTTCCACCACCTCGGTCATGTAGTCGACGACGGCCTCCTGGCCGAGGTGGTAGACGCGCAGCAGCAGCCGGACGTCGTGGCCGCGGCGGGCCAGGGTGCGGGCGAAGGCGTGCGCCTCCTCGGGCACGGGATAGTCGATGCGGTCCTGGTTCAGGCCGCTGAGCACCTCGAGGGCGTGAGCGCGGCTGCTGGCGGCGAGGTCGCGGCGCATATCGCGGTCCCGGAATTCGGGGACGCGGGCGATGATGGCGTTGTCGAGCCGGGCGACGACCTGTTCCAGGGTCTCGGTGCGCAGGGTTTCGGCCACGAAATCGGCGATCCACTGCCGGATCTCCGCACTGTTGGCAGTCGTCGCCACGAATGCACCCCTTCACAGTTGTACTCAAAGCACAAAACCGACCGGAACAATTGACCCGATTGGCCAAGCATAGGCCCCAGAAATTGTGTCACGATCATAGTTCAGTGAGCTGCCACACAGCTCGCCGCCGCAATGAAGCGCACGTGGGGAAGGCACACCGTGACCAATACCGAACCCGCCGCGGGCACCGCTCGCAAGACCGGGACCCGTAAGCCCGCCGGCACCGCCGTGAAGGCAGCCCCGAAGCCGGAGACCGCTGCGAAGCCGGAGGCCATCCCGGCACCGGCCACCGAGATCGAGGTCCGCAATCCGGCGACCGGTGCGCTGGCGGGCACGGTGCCGATCGATTCGGCCGACACGGTCGCCGCCAAGGTTCGCGAACTGCGCGCGGCCCAGCCCGCCTGGGAGGCGCTGGGCCCCGACGGCCGCAAGGAATGGCTGCTCAAACTGCAGGACTGGCTGGTGGACAACACCGATCACCTGGCCGACGTGCTGCAGTCCGAGACTGGCAAGGCCCGCGTGGACTCGCTCATCGATCCCGCGTTCTCGGTCGACCTCACCGGCTACTACGCCCGGCGCGCCGCGAAATTCCTTGCCGACGAACATCCTTCGCCGCACAGCCCGCTGGCCCGGGTCAAGCAGCTGACCACGGTGTTCCGGCCCTACCAGGTGGTCGGCGTGATCACCCCCTGGAACTTCCCGCTGGCCATGCCGGTCATCGACGTCATCCCGGCGCTGGCCGCGGGCGCGGCGGTCATCCTGAAACCCTCGGAGGTGACGCCGCTTTCGGCGGTCGAGCTGGCGCGCGGCTGGCGTGAGATCGGTGCGCCGCCGGTGTTCGAGGTGGTCACCGGTGCGGGCGAGACCGGTGCTGCCGTGGTCGGGAATGCCGACTACATCCAGTTCACCGGTTCCACCGCGACCGGCCGCAAGATCGCCGCGGCCTGCACCGAGCGCATGATCCCGTTCAGCCTGGAGCTGGGCGGCAAGGACCCGGCCATCGTGCTGGCCGACGCCGATCTGGATCGCGCGGCACACGGCATCGCCTTCGGCGGGCTGTTCAACGCCGGGCAGGTGTGCATCTCGGTCGAGCGCGTCTACGTGGAAGCGCCCGTCTACGACCAGTTCCTGGCCAAGCTGACCGCCGCGGTCAAGCAGGTCCGCCAGGGCGTGGACGGCCGCAAGCCCGAGTTCGACATGGGCGCCCTGGCCAACGAGAATCAGGCGCAGATCGTGCAGCGCCACGTCGAGGAGGCCGTCAAGGCGGGCGCGCGCGTCACCACGGGCGGCAAACGCACCGGTGTGGGAACGCTTTTCGAGCCGACCGTGCTCGCCGACGTGGACCACACCATGACCTGCATGACCGAGGAGACCTTCGGCCCGACCCTGCCGGTCATGAAGGTGGCCGACGAGGCGGAAGCCATTCGGCTGGCCAATGATTCGATCTACGGGCTGTCCGCCTCGGTGTGGTCGGGCGACAAGGATCGCGCCGAACGTGTTGCGCGCCAACTCAACGCGGGCGCGGTGAACATCAATGACGTGTTCGCCAACATGTTCAGCTTCGCGCTGCCCATGGGCGGCTGGGGCCAGTCCGGCACCGGCGCGCGCTGGGGCGGGCCCAACGGCGTCCGCAAGTACTGCCGTCAGCAGGCCATCACCAAGCCGATCCTGCCGACGCAGACCAAAGAGCCGCTGTGGTTCCCGTATTCGCCGCCCAAGCTGACCTTCGCCATGGCCGCCATGCGGGCGGCGGGCACGCGCGGGCTGCGGCGCATCAATGTGCCCGCCATCATCAAGACCGTGCGGGGGCTGTGATGACCGACTTCGCAGCGATCACCGGGAAGGTCGTCGTCATCACCGGCGGTGCGCGCGGCATCGGCCTGGCCACCGCCACCGCGCTGCAGGCGCTGGGCGCGAAGATCGCGATCGGCGATATCGACGAGACCACCGTCAAGGAGTCCGGCACCGCACGGGGTTTCGAGGTCTTCGGCAAGCTGGACGTCACCGATCACCAGTCCTTCGAGGCGTTCCTCGATGACGTGGAGCGCCGGCTGGGACCGATCGACGTGCTGATCAACAATGCCGGGATCATGCCCACCGGACGCGTGGTGGACGAGCCGGACCAGATCACCCGCCGCATTCTCGACATCAATGTGTACGGCGTGATCCTGGGCTCCAAGCTGGCCATCGCGCGCATGCTGCCGCGCGGGCGCGGGCAGGTCATCAATATCGCCTCGCTGGCGGGCGAGACCCACATTCCGGGTCTGGCCACCTACAACGCCAGCAAGCACGCGGTGCTGGGCTTCACCGACACGCTGCGCGAGGAGTACCGGGGCACCGGGCTGAGCTTCTCCGCGGTGCTGCCGACCCTGACGAAAACCGAACTGGGATCGGGTGTCACGCCGCCCAAGCTGCTGCGCCCGGCCGAGCCGGAGGAGATCGCCGACGCCATCGCCAAGCTGATCGTCGAACCGCGTTCCAAGGTCCGCGTCACCACCGTGGCGGGCATCATCTCGCAGGTGGTGGGCTTCCTGCCGCAGGCGGTGGGCGATGCCATCGGGCGGGCGCTGGGCGCGCAGTCCGCGTTCCTCGACGATGTGGACTCCGACGCGCGTAAGGCCTACGAGCACCGGGTGCGCGAGTAGCTCGCCGTAGGGTCGGCGGCATGGGTAGCAGGAGTGCGGTTTTCGCCGGATTGTCGACACTGGATCTCGCGTATGCCGTCGACCGGTATCCCGCCGAGGACGCCAAGACCCAGGCCGCCGACCTGTTCCTGGGCGCGGGCGGGCCCGCCGCCAATGCCGCGATCACCTACGCGTTCCTGTCCGGGCGGACGCCGACGCTGGTCACCGCGCTCGGCAAACACGCACTGGCCGAGCTGATCCGGGGCGCGAGAGTGGATTTGCCCGCACCGGGCGGGCCCGCGATACCGAGTAGAAACCGACCGGAATGCCCTTCCGCGCGGCGGCGGACGCGAGCCGCCAACTCCGCCAAGGAGGTTTCGACACTGCCGCGTATCGCCACCCCACAACACTACGGGGCCTCAGCGCCCGCCTTCGGGAATGGCGCGCACCAGCGCCCGCAGGTCCGATTCCAGCAGTCGCGAGAGCCAATAGGTGAGCACGAACGCCAGCACGCCGCCGACGCTCAGCCAGCGCAGCGGCACGATCACCAGCCACAGGTCCGCGGTGGAGACGAAGGTCATGGTCGCGACGCCCAGCAGCGGCACCGAGGCGGCCGCCGCCAGATACAGATTGCTGCGCCGGGCCAGCGCCGCCAGCTGCCGCCGATCGTTCGCCCCGACCGAGCCGCGCGCCAGCAACTGCGGATACAGCGACCGCAGCGTGTACACCATGATCCCGAAGTACGGGTAGGCCAGCGCGATCAGCGCGCACACCACCTGCGCGGCGAAGAAATGCCAGAAGGCGTGGTGCGGCAGGTTCGCACCCGCGCGCTGCAATGCCAGCGGCCAGGCGATGCCCGCGATCATCCACATGGCGAACGGAATCCACACCGCCCGCTCCCCCATCAGCAGCGTGTCGGCGCGGGCGCGGGCGAGCCGGGCCGGACCGTACTCCTGGCCGCGCGCCAGCCGATAGGAGACGGTCAGCGGCCGCCGCGCCAGCCACAGCAGCAGGGCGGCGGCCAGTGGGAAGGTGATGGCATTGTTCAGCAGCGCCACCTGTTCGAAGCGATGCTGATCGCCCGCCGAGAGCTCATCCACGATGAGGCTCTGGTTGATTCGGATGTTGTACCAACTGGCCAGTGCGTTCGGCAGGCCCACGCACAGCACCGCGATCGGCACCGGCCAGCGCCGCAGTCGCGCCCACACGCTGTGCGGCGGCGGGTCCACCAGATCCCGGGCCCGCGCGTCCAGGCTCAGGTCCAGCTGTCCCGCCAGCTGCGCCCCGCTGCGCCAGCGCCGCGACGGTTCGGGCCGCAGGCACTCCAGCAGTACCCGCCGCAGCGTGGCCGGGGTGTCGGCGGGCAGGGTCGCGAGCGCGGCCGCGGGCACACCGGCGATGCGGCGGGCCAGCATGGCGGTGACCATATCGGTCCCGCCGTCGTCCTCGACCCCGGCGTCGTCGTCCTCCTCGAACGGCAGTGTGCCGGTGAGCATCTCCCACAGCACCAGACCCAGCGAGTAGATATCGCCGCGCGTGTCCGGCGTCGGCGCGGCCGCGTCCAGCAGCGCCGCCAGCGCCTCGGGCGACTTGTAGCGCAGGGCCTCGGTACCGCCCGCCGCCGCACCGCGCGCACCACCGGGTCCCCAATATCCCTGCCCCAGTGAGAAATCCGCGAGTTTCGGCACGCCCTCGGCGGTGAACAGCACATTGGAGGGCCGGATATCGTGGTGCAGCACCCCGTGGCGGTCGCCGTATTCGATCGCCTCGGCCAGCCTGCGGCCCACCCACGCAACGGTTTCCGGCCAGGTGAGTCCCGCGATCTCCGCCCGCACCCGGGAACCGGACGGGCGGGGTTCGCCCTTCGACTCCATCGCCGCGTCGATGGCCCGCAACAGCAGCCCGCCGTCGGCGACCGTTCCGGTTTCGGCGCGCAGCCGCTCCAGCACGCCCTCGATCGTGCCGCCGGGCAGGTACTGCATGTACAGCAGCCGCAACGGTTTCCCGGTGCTGCCGTCGGCGATCAACCGCTGGTCGAAGACCCGCACGATGTACTGGTGGTCGAGCTGGGCGACCGTCTCGGTGTCGCTGTCCGCACCCGCCTCCACCCGCACCGCAACCAGCCGCTGCATGGACCGCTGCCGGGCCAGGAACATGCGGCTGCCCTCGGCGCCGCCGAGATCGGTGAGCAGTTCGAAATCGTCGAGGCGGCGGCCGATTTCGATGCCGTCGGGCAGCACCGGCGGCGCGGGCGGCGGGGTCTCTCCGGTGAAGCGGCGGCGGATCTCCCCCGCGACCTCCGGGTACTCGGCGGTGAAGCTGTCCACATCCAGGGGCCGCAGGCGGCTGCGGGCCACGTACTCGTCACACACCAGGTCCGCGAAGCCGGGGCTGGCGCCGACCTCCGGGAATTCGCTGCGGTACTCGGTGATCCGCTTCTCCAGCCCGGCGCGCCGCCAGCGCTGGCGCATGTCCACCCGCACCAGATCGGTGAGCACGGCCAGGCGCACGGCGGCCCCGTCGGGCAGGTATCCGGCCAGGCTCGGCGGTTCGCCGCGCTCGCCCCGCAGGGTGGATTCCCAGTCGGCGGCGAAGCGGGCGACGGCTTGCGCCGGTAGTCCGTTCACGGTTCGGTACCCACCGGGCTCCCGGACTCCCGCGACGGCCGCGCCGGTGACACCACCCGTTCCAGTGCCGCCAGGTCCGCCTCCAGGGCCCGGAACATGGCGTACACGGCCACGAACGCGGCGATCCCGCCCACGCTGAGCACCCGCACCGCAACGATGACCTGCGGAATGTCATCCGGCGGCAGGAAAGTCACGCCCGCCACGGCCAGCAGCGGAATCGATGCCGCCAGTGCCAGATACGTGGTGCAGCGGTGACCCAGCCGGTGCAGCCAGGCCGCGTCCTCGGCACTGATGTCCCCGTGCCGCAGGAACATCGGATAGACGCAGCGCACCAGATAGAAGGTGACCAGGAAGAACGGATACGCCACCGCCATGGCCCCGCACACCACCAGCGACACCAGGAAGTGCACGATGCCGCGCACCGGCAGATCACTGGCGGTGAGCCGCAGGATCACCGGGAAGGTGAAGCCCGCGATCACCCAGAGCGAGAACACCACCGAGGAGATGCGTTCCCCGGCCAGCAGCACGTCCGCGCGCGCCCGGCGTAGCGTGTCCGCGTCGTATTCGCGGCCCTTGCGCAGCCCGCGCGGCACCACGATCACGTATCGGCACAGGTAGGCGATGACGGCCGTGCCCAGCGGGAAGAACACCAGATTCACCGTAGCGGTGGTCAGCACGAAGGTGTTCATGGCCGATTCGGACAGGTGGCTGATGATGAAGGCCCGATTGTGCGCGATGTTGTACAGCGAGGCCAGCGTGTTCGGTATCGCCACGGCCAGGGTGACCAGCGGAATCAGCCACGGCCGCAAGCGCATCCGCCAGCTGTGCGGCGGCGGGTCGACCAGGTCGCGGGCCCGCTGGTCCAGGCACAGGTCGAGCTGTTTGGCCAGCACCGCGCCGCTGCTCCAGCGTTGGTCGCGGGCGGGCTCGAGGCAGGTGAGCAGGACCCGGCGCAGTGCCGCCGGGCAGTCGGCCGGGACCCGGTCCAGGGCGGTCGAATCCACGCCGCCGCGCCGGCGGTCCAGCATGGCCTCGAGGGTGGTGCGGTCGCCGTGGTCGCCGGGTCCGGCGGTGGTGTCGTCGAAGGGTTTCGCGCCGGTGAGCAGTTCCCACAGCACCACGCCGAGGGAGAAGATGTCGGCGCGGGTGTCGAGGTCGGCGGCGCTGCGGGCGGTTCCCGGGTGGCAGGCCTCGAGCTGTTCGGGGGACATGTAGGACAGCGAGCCGCCGAAGTACGAGACCGGGCTGGTGCCGTCCAGATTCCGGCTGAAACTGATGTTGAAGTCCGCCAGTTTCGGTACCGCCTCGGCGGTGAGCAGCACATTGGCGGGCTTCACATCCCGGTGCAGCACCCCGTGCCCGTCCGCGTAGTCCAGCGCCTCGGCCAGCCGACGGCCCAGCCACGCAACGGTTTCCGGCCAATTCAGCCCCGCCAGCTCGGCGCGCACGCTGGAATCGGTGGGCCGGATCTCGCCCTTCTCCTCCATGGCGGCGTCCACCGCGTCCAGCAGCAATTGCCCGCTGCGCTCGGCGGGCGGGGTGGCGCGCACCCAGCGCAGCACGCCCAGCAGGGTGCCGCCGGGCAGGAACTGCATGTACAGCAGCCGCAGCCGCCGCCCGGACTCGGTGCGGACGTCCGACATCAACCGCTGGTCGAAGACCCGCACGATGTAGTCGTGGTCGAGCTGGGCCAGGGTCTGCGGCTCGGTGCCGTGGTCGGCGGAGATCTTCACCGCCACCAGGCGCTGCAGCGACCGCTGCCGGGCCAGGAAGACGCGCGCGAAGGCGCCGGAGCCGAGGCTGGTGAGCAGGTCGAAATCATCGATGCGCTGGCCGATTTCGATGCGGTCGAGCAACTCCCCGGTATCGGGTGCGCTGACGCCGCCGGTGGCGCGGGTGCGGTCCGGCGCGGCGTCGGCCGGCTGCGGGGGTTCCTCGAACAGCGTCACCTCGCCGGGCTCGGGCACCCGGGTGCTGTCGCCGTCGAACGGGTTCGGGACGTGCACGGTCTCGTGGCTCAGCGTCGGGCCGGTGGGCGCGAGCGTGAGGCCGCCGAGGGTGGACTCCTCCAGCAGGGTGCGCCGGGTGCTCTGATCCTCGTCGTCGGCATTGAGCAGCTCGCGCAGTTCGTTCGCCTGATGCGGGTACTCGCGCAGGCAGTCGCGCGGATCCACGGTCTCACCGCTATGGCGGCGGATCACGAACTCCTCGTACACCAGCCCGGCGGGCAGATCCCGGGCCGTGAGTTCGGAGAATTCGGAACAGTATTCGCGCAAACGCTTGGTCGGTGGCGGCCGCCCGCCCGGCGGCAGACCGGGGCGGCGCAGCCAGCGGTGCCGCATATCGACGCGAATGAGCTCGACCAGCGCGGCACGGCGCAGGGTGACGGCATCGGGCAGGTAGTCGGCGATGCGGGGCGGGGCCGCAGCGGTATCCCAAGCCGCCGCGAACGCAGCGACCACACTGAATTCCGTTCCGGCCGTATAACCCCCGGAGCGGTGGTCGGAACCAGAAGTCATGTCCGCACCCATCTGGCTCGGCACGGATGTCGTCGATCCGTACTGTCGATCCTGGAGCGTGGTGGATTCTTAGATTCGGACAAAGAAACCGCCACACCCGACACCATCATCCCCGACCAACAGCCGGAATGATAACTTGCGGCCAACGAGCGGATCACCCGATTTCGACACGAGGCGACGGGGGAAGACGAGCATGTACGACGAGGGCACGGCGCTGACGGCGGATCGCGTCATTGCCGAGACCACCGAGGAGGTAGCGGTGGCGAGCACCACGACCGATTCCGACACTTCATCCGATTCCCGGCCCCCGGCGGATCTGACCACGGCCACCGGCATCGCCGCGGCCGTCCAGCACGGTTCGATCTCCCCCGAACAGGCCGTCGACGCCGCGCTGGACCGGATTCGCGCCCGCGACCGGAAGCTGAACGCCTTCGCCCTGGTTCGCGAGGAGGCGGCCCGCGCCGAGGCCCGCGCGGTGGCCGAACGCCAGGACCTGGACATGCTGCCGCTGGCCGGGGTGCCGATCGCGGTGAAGAACAATATCGACGTCGCCGGCGAGGTGACCCGCGGCGGCTCGCTCTCGGGCTCGGACACCCCCGCCGCCACCGATCACCCGGTGGTG
Source organism: Nocardia seriolae NBRC 15557 (assembly GCF_007990715.1). GTDB lineage: Bacteria > Actinomycetota > Actinomycetes > Mycobacteriales > Mycobacteriaceae > Nocardia > Nocardia seriolae. The sequence goes on from NZ_BJWY01000033.1 coordinate 39,210, forward strand.
CGGCGACCACGCGGGGCCGGCGCGGTCATCGTCGGCCTCACCAATGTCCCCGAGTTCGGGCTCTGGGGTGTCACGGACGGTCCGGGCAGCATCACCCGCAGCCCGTGGAACACCCGTTACTCCTCCGGCGGTTCGTCGGGCGGCTCCGGCGCGGCCGTCGGTTCCGGCATGGTCGCCATCGCGCACGGCAATGACGGGCTCGGCTCGGTCCGCATCCCGGCCGCCTGCTGCGGCGTGGTCGGTCTCAAGCCCGGCCGTGGACTGGTGCCCAGCGAGGTGGGCGTGGACTCCTGGGGCGGGATGACCGAAAACGGGGTGCTGGCAACGACTGTCGCCGATACCGCGCTGATGTTGTCGGTGCTCGCCGACCGCCCCGACCTGGCCGATCTGGAGACGCCGTCGACGCTGCGCATCGGCCTGGCGACCGGTGCCCCCATGCCGCTCACCCATGTCGATCTGGCCTGGACCGCCGCCGCCGACAAGGCCGCCGCGGCCGCCTCCCGGGCTGGTCACATTATCGGCGTGGCCGAACTCCCTTACCAGGGCGCGACTTTCGCGCTGCTGCTGCGCTGGCTGGGCAATGCCGCCCGCGAGGCCGCCACGGTCCCGCACCCCGATCGGTTGCAGCGCCGTACCCGCACCCACGTGGCGCTGGGCAAGGCGGTGCTGAAGTCGGGCCTGCTGCGCCCGTCCCAGGTGGATCGGGTGGAGGCCCGGCTGCTGGACTACTTCGAGCGCTACGACGTGGTGATCACGCCGACGCTGGCCACGCCCGCCCCGCGCGCCCGCCGCTGGCACTCGCGCCCGTGGCTGGCGAATGTCCTTGCGAACGTGAAGTTCTCGCCGTTCACGCCGCTGTGGAATCTGGTCGGCTGGCCCGCGCTGTCCATTCCGATGGGCATCCACCCGCGCACCGGCACCCCGGTGGCGGCGCAGATCGCGGGCCCGCCCGGCAGCGAATCCACCATCCTGCGCCTGGCCGCCCAGATCGAGGCCGCGCACCCCTGGCAGCGTCTGGCTCCCTGAACCGCCCCGGGTACGCGAAAGCCCGGGAGGTGGCGGCAACCTCCGACTCTCTGCCGCCGCCCGCCCGGGCGTTCTGAGTGAATTGTGTTGTGGGCCCTACTGGGCCGCGACCGGTTCCGGCTCGGCGAAGCCGCCTTCGAGGACGCGGGCCGCGAACTCGAGGATGGTCGGACGGTCGTCGTCGGCGCGCCAGGCCACCGCGCGCTCGCACGGGGCGAGTCCGGTCACCGGGCGGGCGGTCAGGCCCGGCCAGCGGTACATGGGGACATTGTTCTCGGCCAGCAGGCAGACGCCCAGGCCGAGGCTGACGGCCTCGAGGCGCTCCTCGGCGGTGGCCGCCTCCGCGCCGATCCTGGCCTGCCGCCCCGAGCGGGCGTCCGCGCCGAGCCAGAAGTCGCGCGCCGCACCGGCTTCGGCGGGCATGGCGATGAACGGCTCGTCGAGCAGGTCGGCGAACTCGATGCTCTCCTGATTGGCCAGGGCGTGGTTCTCCGGCAGCAGCACCCAGCGCGGCTCGGTGCGCAGCACCTGCCAGCGGTAGCGGCTGGTGTCGGGCACGGGCAGCCACATCAGGGCCAGGTCGGCCTGTCGCCCGGCCAGGCCGCTGGACGGGTCGGTCCAGGACGCGGAGTGCAGGGCGAGCCGGTGGCCGCTGGCGCTCTCCAGGTCGGTGATCAGGCCGCGCCCGATGGAGGACTGGATGCCGATGCGCAGCACCTCACCGGCCTCCTGCAGGGCGACATTGGTGACTTCCCACAGTTCCAGGATCTTCCGCGCGCCCTCGAGCAGTTCCTTGCCGGCGACGGTCAGGGCCACGCTGCGCTGGTTGCGGTCGAACAGCACGACGTCGAGCTGGCGCTCCAGCTGACGGATCTGTCGTGACAAGGTGGGTTGTGCGATGTGCAGCCGCTGGGCGGCGTTCGTGAAGTGCAGTTCCTCAGCGACGGCGACGAAATACCGCAGGTCGCGCAAATGCGGGTCCATAGCCCCTTGCTATCAGAATCGGTCTTGATTTTCCAGCCGTATCCGACCCGAAAGTTTGCAACAGGATCAGAAAACAGCCGTCAGGTTTGTTACAGACAGCATATGGCGCACTTGAAACATTCCGTTAACCGGACCCGCGAACCGCTGGCCATTCGGCGAGACTCCCCCATCCACCCCCAAGCGAACACTTGACCAGCGGTTACACACAACACGCGTCCGACCGACCACCCCGTCGCCAACCGATCGCGGACTCCCAGCAACACCGCCGACGGCGGGCCCTTCCCTCAACCCGATCGGGCCAGTGATATTCATCACATCGACGCCGAAAGCCGCCCCAAATCATGGGACGGCTTCGAACGGCAGGGGCTCGGAGAGCCGTTCTCAGCCCCCGTAGACCTTCGGGTTCAGGGTGCCGATGTAGGGCAGATCGCGGTACCGCTCGGCGTAGTCGAGGCCGTAGCCGACCACGAACTCGTTCGGGATGTCGAAGCCGACAGCCATCACGTCGACCTGGGTGCGCAGCGCGTCGGGCTTGCGCAGCAGCGTGACCACCTCGAGCGAGGCCGGGTTGCGGCTGGACAGGTTGCGCAGCAGCCACGACAGCGTCAACCCGGAGTCGATGATGTCCTCGACGATCAGCACATTGCGCCCGGCGATGTCCTTGTCCAGGTCCTTCATGATGCGCACGACACCCGAGGACGAGGTGGAGGACCCGTAGGACGAGACGGCCATGAACTCCATCTGCGTCGGCACGGTGAGCTTCTTGGCCAGATCGGTCATGAAGAAGATCGCGCCCTTGAGCACGCCCACCAGCAGCAGATCGCCCTCCGGGGCATCGGCGGGGTAGCGCTTGGCGACCAGTTCGGCCAGTTCCTCGACCTTGCCGGCGATCTCTTCCTCGCTGATCAGCACCGACGCGATGTCGTCCCCGTACACGTCCGCTGGTATCCCTTCAGTGATGTGTCGACCCCGGCCGCGCCTGGGCGCGCGGGTTCACTCTGACCTGAGTATGAGCCTGCCATGTTCGCGCGCGGCAACCAACCTGGTCCCACTGGGCGAACCACCCACCGCGACCCCGCCCTGTCCACGCCATCGGGTGACCAGTGCGTCCACCGCCCGTAAATTGCTGTCCGTCAATGATTTTGCGCCATGCCCGAGCAACCAGGCGCGAATGACGCGACGCCGCACCGCCGCGGCCGCAGTGGCGAGCGTCTCGATTCGCAGCGCGTCGCCCTCCCGCGCGTCGGCCAGCCACTCCTCCGCGAGCCCATCCAGCACCTCCCCGTCCTCCCGCAACTGCGCCGCCGTCCGCGCCAGCGCCCCCGCAACCCCACCCCCGAGCACCTCCTCGAGCAGCGGCAACACCTCATTCCGCACCCGCACCCGGGTGAACTCCGGCGCACCGTTGTGCGGATCCTCCCAGGGCACGATCCCCAGATCCGCGCACAACTCCCGCGGCACCCCGCGCCGCACCCCCAGCAACGGCCGCCCCCACGGCTGGTCGAATTCCGCCATGCCCCGAATCGACCGCCCACCCGATCCGCGCGCCAATCCGAGCAGGACCGTTTCGGCCTGGTCATCGAGAGTGTGCCCGAGCAGCACCGGAAGGCCTTGCCGCGCTTCATCCAGCGCCGCGTACCTGGCGCGCCGAGCCGCCGCCTCGAGCCCACCATCGCTCCCGACCGAGACCGGCAGTACCCGAGCCGATCGGCAGCCCAATCTCATTGCCAGCGCAGCGGCCTCCGCGGCCACCTCCGCCGACCCCGCCTGCAATCCGTGATCCACGATCAGCGCGTCGACCACATCCGCCTCGGCGCACGCGGCCGCCGTCAGGGCGACCGAATCGGCCCCACCGGACAGCGCCACCGCTACCACGCCCGCCGGCGCGTATCGCCCCAGCCACTCCCGCACGGCGCGCCGCATTTCCAACGCGGCACGTGTCTCGGGCAGCCGGAGCCGATCATTCACGCCCAGATCGTCGCATGCGGCGACCGCGGGACCTCGGATCAGCCCAGGACGCGGGTCACCCAGCGCTGCGGTTCGCTGATTTCGTCTGTGCGGGGCAGGGTTTCGGGGTCGGTCCAGACGGTGTTGAAGCGTTCCATGCCGACGGTGTTCACCACTTCGTCGACGAAGGCCTTGCCGCGGACGTACTGGGCAACCTTGGCGTCCATGCCGAGCAGGGCGCGCAGCAGGCGCTGGATGGGGTTGGCGGGGCGCTTGCGGCGCTGGTCGAAGGCGGCGCGGATGCGGGTGACCGAGGGGACGACGGCGGGGCCGACGGCGTCCATGACGTGGTCGGCGTGGCCTTCCAGGAGGGTGCCGAGCATGAGCAGGCGGTCGAGGGCGTCGCGCTGGGGTTCGGCCTGGGTGGCGCGCAGCAGTCCGATGACACCGGACGCGGCCGGATCCTCCTCACCGCGGCGGCGGGCCTGCACGGCCTCGGCCAGGCGGGCCAGCATGTCGGCGAGCGGTTCGTCCCCGGCCTCGCCGAGCACCTCGACATTGCGCCGCATGTAGTCGGAAATCCATGGGGCGGACGAGAATTGGACCCGGTGGGTGACCTCGTGCAGGCAGACCCAGAGCCGGAAGTCGGCGGGCGGCACGCCGAGTGCGCGTTCCACCGCCATGATGTTGGGCGCCACCAGCAGCAGGGTGCCGTTCGGCCCGGTGAAGGGGTCGTACTGGCCGAGGATGGCGGTGGACAGGAAGGCCAGCATGGCCCCCGCCTGCAAACCGGCCGGTTTCCCGACGAATTTGCCCGCGCCTCCGGGCTCGACGCCACTGCCGGTGAGCTGCGACATGGAGTCCGCGGCGGCCCGGATCCAGCCGGGCCGGTCCACGACCAGCGCGTCCGGCACCACCGAGCCGTCGTCCAGCCCGCTGACCTCGCGCACCGGCCCCTCGGCGCGCACCGAGGCGGAGGCGAGTTCGGCGACCGCCTGCTCGGCCGAGTACCGGGAGGTGCGCGGCCCCGCGGGCACCAACGCGGCGCCGGTGCGGGCGGCCACATTCCAGTCGACGACGCCGGTCAGATTGGCGCGGGACCGCCGGGTCGGTTCACGATCTTCCGAATCGGCGAGGGCCGAAGGGTTTTCGGGTCCGGTCATGTTCATCCACCCGTCAGGAGCAGCCACAGTTGCGCAGTACGTTGGCGACGGCGTCCAACGCGGGTCGGCTCACCTCCGGGGGCCGATCGTTCGACATGAGGGCAAACGTCAGCACCCGTCCGTCGCGGTCCAGCACATAACCCACCAACGCGCTCGACACGGACAGAGTTCCGGTCTTGGCGCGAATCCAGCCCGCGCCCTCCCGATCCCGGTCGACGTAGCGGTTGGCCAGTGAGCCGGTCGCCCCCGCGACGGGCAGGTAGTCCAGCAGCGGGGCGAGCGGCGATCCGGCGGCGGTCTTGTCCGAGGCCGGGTCGGCGGTCGAATTGCCTTGCGAGCCCGCGGTGCCGGGCAGCGCGGCCACCGTCAGCACCCGGTTGAGCAGACGCGGCGGAATCCGGTCGTCGGTCGAAAGTCCGCTGTTGTCGGACATTTTCAACCCGTTCAAATCGAATCCCGCGGCCTGCAGCACGGTCGACATGGCGGTCACCGCGCCGGTGAAGGAGGGCTCCTGCCCGAGCGCGACGGCCACCTCGCGGCCGATGGCCTCGGCCAGCACATTGTCGGAGTGCACCATGGCCTGCAGCATGCGTTCGCGCAGCGGCGCGGACTGCACGACGGCCAGCTGGGTCGCGCCTGCCGGGGCATTGCCCATGGTCACCTTCGCCGGATCGACCCCGAGCTCGGTGGCCAGCCGCTTCCCGGCGTCGAGCGCGGGAGTGGCGGTGCGCGGCGAATATTCGACCAGCGGGTCGAGCCGCCCGCCGTCGATCATCACCGGGTCCAGCGGCGCGATGGAGCCGCCCGCGATATCGGCGGCCTCCCAGCCGGGTGCGAAATTCGGTCCGGCGTAGGCGGAGGTGTCCACCAGGATCGAATCCACCCGCTGCCCGGACGCCTTGACCTGCGCGACCAGATCCTGCAACTTCGGCGCGTCCGGGTAGTAGCCCTTGCCGTCCGGCTGCGCGGTGATGGTCGGATCGCCGCCGCCGACCAGCACGATCTGCCCGGGCACCGCACCGGCCACCACCTTGGTGGTGACCCGGTGGTCGTCGGGCAGGGCCAGCAGCGCGCCCGCGATGGTCAGGATCTTGCCGGTGGAGGACGGGATCATGGCCTTGTCGGCGTCCAGGGTCCACAGCACCTTGCCGGTGTCCCCATCCGAGACCGAGGCCGCGAAGGCGCCCAGATCCGGATTCGCGACGGCCGCCCCGAGGGCGGCGGCCAGACCGGTGGCGGTGGCGGCGGGCGCGGTCACCGGGGCGGGCGCGACCTGCGGAATCGGCTTCACGGGTGCGGGCGGGTCGGCGATGGTCAAGCCCCCGTGCCGGAATTCCTCGGTCCACGGCTTCAGGATCAGGGCCACCGACGCGGCCGCCACCAGCACCACGACCAGCCCGAACGACACCACGATCCAGGTTCTGCGCCGCCGCTTGGCCTCCAGACCACCGATGTTCTGCTTGTTCCGACCAAACACCTGCCGCTGTCTCCCTGATACCTGTGGTGGGGCTATGGCTGTACCGCTGGGGGCCCCGGGACGTCCCTGCCGAACCCACACACTCGCGGTCCACACTATCCTCGTTGCGCAGTCGTTCCCTCGAACGAGCTGGCGAGTCGGCAGCCCTACCGCCCACAGAAGGAGATGACGTGGAGTTCGACGTCACCATCGAGATCCCCCGGGGTCAGCGCAACAAGTACGAGGTCGATCACGAGACCGGACGCGTGCGCCTGGACCGCTACCTCTACACCCCGATGATGTACCCGGCCGACTACGGCTACATCGAGAACACCCTGGGCGGCGACGGCGACCCGCTGGACTGCATGGTGCTGCTGCCCGAGCCGGTGTTCCCGGGCGTGCTGGTCGAGGCCCGTCCGGTCGGCGTGCTCATCATGAGCGACGAGGCCGGCACCGACGAGAAGCTGGTCGCGGTCCCCAACAAGGACAAGCGCTGGGATCACATCCAGGACGTCGAGGACATCCCGGAGTTCCAGCGCAAGGAGATCGCGCACTTCTTCGAGCGCTACAAGGACCTGGAGCCCGGCAAGTGGGTCAAGGTCGAGGGCTGGGAGGGCCGCGAGAAGGCCGAGAAGCTGGTCGGCGAGGCGTACGCCCGGCTGAAGGAGCAGGGCGGGCACTGAGCCCGATGCTCGAGGGGCGGCGCGGATTCCGCGCCGCCCCTTCGCTTTACTCCGCCGCGGTCGTCAACCCGGCTGTCGTGCGCAGCGGGACTTCCTTCCACAGCAGCACCAGCAGGAAGGCGACCAGCGTCACCGCGGACGTGGTCAGGAAGACCGTCGACAGGGCGTCCGCGAAACCGACCTTGAACGGTTGCGCGAGTACGGGATTCAGCTTCTGGATCACCGAGCTGTCATTGAGCACGCCCTGCGCCGCCGAGGTGTCGTGGTTCAGAATCCCTTGCGACAGCGCCATATCCGCCGGGTTCCCGTCGTATGCGCCACTGGCGACCGCCTGCTGGAAGGCCGGATCCTGCCCCGCTTCGAGCAGTTGCGAACGGATATTGGGGCCGAGCCGGTCGAACAGGATCGAGAGGAACACCGCCGCGCCCAGGGTGCCGCCGATCTGGCGGAAGAAGGTGGCCGCGGCCGTCGAGACGCCCATGTCCTTGGGCGGCAACGCATTCTGCAGCGCCACGATGAGCGGCTGCATGAGATTGCCCAGGCCGAAGCCCACGCACAGCATGAACAGCACCACGATCCAGAAGGCGGTGTCGGCCTTCAGGAAGTGCAGCAGGAACAGCCCGATCGTGATCATGGCCGCGCCCAGCAGCGTGTAGATCCGGTAATGCCCGGTGCGCGAGATCAATTGGCCCGACACCACCGAGCCGATCATCATCCCCAGCACCATGGGGATCATCTGCAGACCGCCGATCATCGGGCTCGCACCACGATCGGCCTGCAAATACTGTGGCAGCAACAGGATTCCGCCGAACATGCCCGCTCCGACCACGCACGAGATGACCACCCCGAGCGCGAAGGTCCGATTCCGGAAGATGCGCAACGGCACCAGCGCCGCGTCCCCCAGCGCGGCCTCCACCGCCACGAATCCGACGATTCCCAGCACCCCGATGCCGTAGCAGAGCAGCGCTCGCACACTGCTCCAGCCCCAGTCGCGGCCCTGCTGCGCCACCACCAGCAGCGGGGTCACCGCGATGATGAGCGCCAGCGCGCCCCAATAGTCCACGCGGTCACGGGATTTCTCGCGCTGTGGCAGGTGCAGCACCCGGGTCACCACGACCAGGGTGAACAATCCGATGGGCACGTTCACAAGGAATACCCAGCGCCAGCCCGCGATCCCGAGAATGCTGTGCTGCCCCGCGAACAGCCCACCCAGCACCGGTCCGATCACGCTGGAGGTGCCGAACACGGCCAGGAAATACCCTTGGTACCTGGATCTTTCGCGGGGACTCACGATATCGCCGACGATGGTCAGCGCCAGCGACATGAGCCCGCCCGCTCCCAGCCCCTGCAGGGCCCGGAACACGGCCAGCTCGTACATGGACTGCGCGAAGGTGCACAGCAGCGATCCGGTCACGAAGATCGAGATGGAGGCCAGGGAGAAGGGCTTGCGCCCGTACATATCCGAGAGCTTGCCGTAGAGCGGCGTGGCCAGCGTGGCGGTGATCAGATACGCGGTCGTGGCCCACGCCTGCAGCGAATACCCGTTCAGGTCATCGGCAATGGTGCGAATGGCCGTCGAGACGATGGTCTGATCGAGCGCCGCGAGCAGGATCCCCAGCAGCAATCCGCTGAGTATCACCAAAATCTGCCGATGCGTGAAGCCGCCCTCGCCGGTCGACTCGCTCACCTCGGATGTCGCCATGGCCAAACCTCCGGTACCCGCCCAACGATAGGCCGGGAACCGGAGGTGCGCAGTCCTTTTTCAGGCGAACCCGAAGGGGCTACTTGCCTTTGAACTCGGGCGGCCGCTTTTCGAAGACCGCGGTGATCGCCTCGGTCAGGTCCTCGGAGGGCAGGAACGCGGAGTTCCAGGCCGACACGTAGCGCAGCCCGTCCGCGATCCGCCCGCGCTTGGGCTGATCCAGCACATCCTTGATGCCCCGCACCACCAGCGGCGGGTTTGCCGCGATTTCGCGGGCCATCGCGTAGGCGGCATCGAGCACGGCATCCTGATCCGCGAACACGTCGTTGACCAGACCGATCTTCTCGGCCCGCGCGGCGTCGATGTCCTTGCCGGTGTAGGCGAGTTCGCGCACGTGCCCCTCGCCGATGATCCCCGGCAGCCGGTGCAGCGACCGATGTCGGCGACGATGGCCACCTTGGCCTCGCGCAGGCTGAACTTGGCGTCGGCGCTGGCCAGCCGGACGTCGGCCGCGGCGATCAGGTCCAGCCCGCCGCCGATGCACCAGCCCGAGATGGCCGCGATGACCGGCTTGGCGCAGTCGGCGACCGCGGTGACCGAGTCCTGCATGCTGCGCACGTGCTTGAGGAAGTCGGTGCGCGGCCCGGCCAGCGCCTTGTCGGCCAGCAGCGGCCCGAACAGCGGGCTCATGGCGGGCAGGTCGAGGCCGTAGGAGAAGTGCTTGCCGGATCCGGTGAGCACGATGGCGCGAACCTCGGGGTCGGCGTCGAGTTCGCCGAAGACGAGCGGCAGCTCACGCCAGAAGTCCGGGCCCATGGCATTGCCCTTGCCGGGACCGGTGAGCGTCACCTGGGCGATGTGGTCCTTGCTTTCGACCTCGAAAGCCTTCCATTCGGTCATCGGTCCAGCGTATCTGGGGTGCCGGCGGTCCGGCAGACCGGTGTAAACCCTGTGCTAAATCTGCTGCGTACCAGTGCCTTCCGGGCGGTTCCGGGGCCACGATTAGCGCGTCCGCACATTCTGCGATTCCCGTTTGTGAGGTCACGATGTTGATGCATCACGGAATCGGCCTCGACCGCTTCAATTCGCTCTCCCGCCTGCGCGCAATTCACGCACTGTACGAGTGTTGCTGCAATGTCACCTGGGCGCAGAAGCTCGCCGACGGCCGCCCCTATCCGGGTTACGCCGCACTGCAGACGGCCGCCGCCGCCGAACTGCACGCCCTGTCCGCGGTGGACCTGGAGCGGGTCTTCGATTCCTGTGTCCGCGAGCAGGTTTCGGGCCGCACCGTCGAGGAGCTGATCCCCGTCGTGCGCGCCCGCATCCACGAGCTGCTGGGCCCGGAGGAGGGCTACCCCGACTATTGATCCCCCGCACATTCACCGCAATCGCCTTACCCTGGTTCCCATGCGCAGGTCGCTGCCACCGGTCGCGTCGAGGGTTTCCGACACCTTGATAGCGCGCGGCCATCACGGTGTGATCATCACTCAGCCCAATCCCACCCATACCGCGCAGGAAGCCGCCGAGGCGCTCGGGGTGACGGTCGGAGCCATCACCAAGTCGCTGGTCTGCCTGCTCGACGACGATCCGGTGCTGCTGCTGGTCTCCGGCGCGCACCAGGGCGATCTGGACCGCACCGGCGAGCGACTCGAGGGCACCCTCACCCGCGCACCCGCGGCTATGGTGCGGGAAGTCACCGGGCAGCCCATCGGCGGCGTCGCACCGCTCGGGCATCCCACCAATCTGCCCACCTTCGTGGACAACGCGCTCTCGCAGCATCAGGAGCTGTGGGCGGCGGGCGGGCATCCGAACACGGTGTTCCGCACGACCTTCGGGGAGCTGGTGCGCATCACCGCGGGGCTGGCCATCGACGTGGACTGAGCGATTTCTTGCCGCGCGGGGAATAACCGGGCGCTCGACCACGTAGGTTCGAGACATGAGGGAGCGCAGCGAGCGAATCGAAGACACAGCGCGCATCGCGCACGCCGGAGCCGAGCGCAGCGAGGCGGAGGCGTGAGCGATTCCCCGACGCCCGGCACCGAGCTACACGTGCCCGACGATCTGAGCGGCATAACCGCGCAGCAGTATCGCGCCGCCATGCGGCACTATCCGGCGGGCGTCACCATCGTCACCCTGAACTCGGAGAACGGTCCCGTCGGTTTCACTGCCACCTCGTTCGCCTCGCTCTCCGCGCAGCCCCCGCTCATCTCGTTCAATATCGCCGAGACCTCCTCCAGCATCGAGGCCATGCTGCGGGCCGAATCGCTGGTGGTGCACTTCCTGGGCGAGCATCAGAAGCATCTGGCCCAGCGGTTCAGCCGGTCCGCGGAGGAACGCTTCACCGACCGGTCGCTATGGACGACGCTCGGCACCGGCGAACCTGTCCTGCACGGCACCCCCATCTGGGTCCGCGCGACCGTCCACCAGCTCCTCCCGATCGGCGACCACACCCTGATCATCGGTCTGGTCACCCAGGTGCACGACAACACCGCCGACTCCCCCGCAGTCGGCCCGCTGGTCTACTACAACGGCGCTTACCACCGCGCCGAGATCGCCGACTGATTCACGCCGCGGCCGATGCGGCCGTCCCGATCCCCAGCGCCGCGAGAATCGCCGCACTCGCCTGTTCCAGCCGGGCCCGGATCTTCGGCCGCTTCAGCAGGGCCACCGCCCGCGCGGCCGCCACCGCCAGCACGATCATTTCGATTGCGGCGACGGTGGATTCGATCGCACCGAGGGTGAGCGTGTTCAAGAACGTCACCTGAACCAGGAACTGCGGCAGCACCGCGAGATAGAACAAACCCACCTTCGGATTGAAAACACAGGACAGCAAACCGGCAGCGAACGCCGAGCGAATCGATACCGGCTTGCCCTGCGCCACCTGAACTTCGGTCTCCCCGGAATCCTCGCCCTGCCCCCGCCGATGCGCCAGCAGCGCCCGAATCCCCAGGTACACCAGGTAGATTCCGCCGATCACCTTGAGCGTGCGATATGCGGTCGCCGACTGTTCCAGCAGCGCGGCCACGCCCGCCGCGACCACGGTCGCCCACACGATCCCGCCGAACGCCGACCCCACCGCCGCGGCGATGCCGGGTCGCGATCCGGCCATCGAGAAGCGCAGTACCAGAAAGGTATCCGGGCCCGGGGTGAGCGCCAGCAGCACACACAACCCGACGAAACTCAGCAACAGCGCAAAACTCATGCCCTCCATGGCAACCCATTGCCGCGCCCCGACGCAAGGGCGCTGCCGTCGCCCCCCGCGAAGTCGCCGTTGACCCTGCCCCCGACGAACAGGGTCAACGACTTACCGGGCAGACAGCACGAAGGCCGCCTCCCCCGCCTGATGAAACGGGGCCGACGGCCTTCTGGGCAGCGATTTCAGTTCCGCGCGCTGAACTCGGCACCCAGCTCACGGAACAGATCGGTGTTCATCGTGAACGCCAAGCGCGCCTCGTCGAGCACGCGATCGACCTCGGGACCTTCGAGGGGAAGCCGGTCCAGGCTCTCGCGGTACTCGCGCTTGAACGCGGCCGGATTGGCGATTCCGTCGAAGACGTAGAAGCGCACGCCGTCGCCCTTCTTGGGCAGGTTCCACTGCTTCTCCGCGGTGCCGCGAATGACCTGGCCGCCCGAGAGATCACCCAGGTAGCGGGTGTAGTGGTGGACGACGTAGCCGGCCGACCACGCATCGGCGCACTCCTCGATGCGTGCGGCGTAGGCGGCGGTCGAGGGCAGCGCGGTCAGCTGCTCGCGCCAGTTCTCCCCGCCGAGGTAGGCCAGGTCGGACTCCAGCGCGGCCCGCCGCGCCAGTTCGGGCTTGACGAACGGACCCGCGACCGGATCGGAAGCCAGTGCGTCGGAATGCTTTTCGAGGGCGGCGTAGACGAACCACAGCTGCGCGGTGTACCGGTAGAACGCCTCCACGCCGAGCTGCCCGGTGAGCATGTCCCGCATGAACGTGGAGTGTTCGGCCTCGTTGTGCTGCTGCTCGGTCGCGGTGCGGATCAGCGTCGAGAACGGGGTGCCGGTGTCCAACATGGTCGCGCTCCTCGTGATCAACTTCGGGGCATCCCACTTTGGCTACCCTAACTTCACCTCGACCATACGCCTCAGCAACGATCGCGCGATTCGAACTTTGCGGCCCACCCGATCCAACTTTCGGACGATTTTTCCGAACCGGACGTGCCGTCCGTCACAGCCCGCCGCACGCCGCGGCGGGGTTGACAAGCTCGCGAATCATCTGCCAGTCTCTGCAATCAGGTCATGAGTACCAGCGTCAAGCCCCGGCTAGCTGGTCGGCAACCCTCCCTCCGCGGCGGGGTGCTCCGGGTGACGACCGGGCCGTAGCCCGACCGGGCACGGCAAGCGCGGACTCTCGATCGATTCCTTTTCGGATATAGCCCGATCGCGCGTCCATGAACCCGATGGGATTTCGTGATGACCGCATTCGCCGACCAGACCTGTGCCGCCCTCGCCACCGTGTCCGGCTGTGATCTCCAGGTTCCGCTCGTCCAGGGCGGGACCATCGGCTACGCCAACTTCGACTACGCCGCCAGCGCCCCCGCATTGCAGCAGGTCACCGACCGGATCGCCGAGCTGCTGCCGTTCTACGCCAGCGTGCACCGCGGCGCCGGCTACGCCTCCCGGATCTCCACCGACTGCTACGAGTCGGCCCGCGGCTCGGTCGCCCGCTTCCTGAACACGGCCGACGACCAGGTCGTGGTCTTCACCCGCAACACCACCGACTCGCTGAACCTGCTGGCCTGCTGCGTGCCCGGCGACACCGTGGTGCTGGACGTCGAACACCACGCCAACTTCCTGCCCTGGGCCCGCCGCGGCCGCCGGGTGGTGCCGATCGCCGACACCATCGAGGAGACCATTCAGCGCGTGGTCGCCGAGCTCTGCTCGAAACCCGCTGCGCTGCTGGCGGTTACCGGCGCATCCAATGTGACCGGTGAGCTGCTGCCGCTGGAGCGGCTGGCCTGGATCGCGCACCAGTGCGGCACCCGCATCCTGGTGGACGCCGCCCAGCTGGCCCCGCACCGCCGCATCGACCTGCGCACCACCGGCATCGACTATCTCGCCTTCTCCGGCCACAAGGCCTACGCACCGTTCGGCGCGGGCGTGCTGGTCGGCCGCCGCGACTGGCTGGACGCCGCGCAGCCCTACCTGGCGGGCGGCGGCGCGGTGCGCTCGGTCAGCACCGACAGCGTCGAGTGGGCCCCGGCCCCGCAGCGCCACGAGGCCGGTTCGCCGAACGTGCTCGGGGTGGCCGCCCTGGCCGCCGCCTGCGACGCCCTCGCCGATCTCGACGAGACGACCGTCGTCGAGCACGAGCAGTACCTCACCCACCGCCTGCGCTACGGCCTGAAAACCGTTCCGGGCGTGAACTTCCTGCGCATCTGGCGCGACAGCACCGACGCCGTCGGCATTGTCGCCTTCACCATCGACGGCTTCGAGCCCGGCCGGGTGGCCGCCTATCTCTCGGCCGAGCACGGCATCGGCGTGCGCGACGGCCGCTTCTGCGCCCACCCGCTGCTGTCCCGCCTCGGCGTCGACGCCGCCCTGCGCGCCAGCATCGGCCTCGGCACCACCGCCGCCGACGTGGACCGGCTCATCGACGCCATCGCCACCCTGGTCGAGAACGGCCCCGCGTGGAATTACGCCCACACCGAAGGACATTGGAACCCGGTCCCGGAGACCCGCCCCTTCAACGGCTCGGCCGACGGCTCCGCACCCTGCGGATTCTGAGCCGCGGATTCCGAACTACGGCACGAGGTATCGGGCCGCGAGCTCCTCGATCAGGGGATCGTCCTCGGCCACCGCGTCCAGGCGGTCGAGGTCGTCGCGGACCGAGACCTGCCGGGTGTCCTCCAGATCCGGATCCGGCGGCCCGTCCTCCTCGAGCTGACGCACCAGCTTCTCGCGCACGCGGGACTTCAACGAATCGCTCATACCCAGAGCATGCCCCAGGACTAAACGGGGGCGATCCAGCTCCCCCACGGCGTGTTCCGGACAACGGTGAAGACGAAGAGGAACGCCAGCGCCACCCACATCGCCGATTTGGGCAGGACCTGCGGTAGTCGCGGCGGGGTCGAACTGCCCCGGAACCCGCGCACCAGCCAGGTTCCCCACCAGGCGATGAATCCGAGGGTGAGCGGCAGGATCAGCACATTGCTCTGAATGGCGTCGAGAAAGCGGCCATCGGTGAGGTTGTGCAACCCGCGCAGCCCGCCGCAGCCGGGGCACCAGTATCCGGTGAGTTCGTAGAACGGGCAGACCCCGTAGGAGTTCTGCACGTGCGGATCCCGGAAGTGCAGCAGCGCCAGCCCGCCGGCCACCGCCCCGCCCGCCAGCAGCGGTAGCCCGACGCCGAGCCACCGCGGGCGCGCGGGCGATTCCATGGCTGCTGCGGTGATATCCACGACCCCCAACGGTAGCCGCGTCACCGGCAACCTGCCAGATCACACCGAACTTCGCACCCCCACGTGTCGAGCGCGCTTGGGTATGCTGCCCCGGCAATCATTTTCGAGTTCGGGGGAATTCCACTCATGTCACAGCAGCAAGGTGGTGGCAAGGTCCGCGGCGTCATCGCCGTGGTCGGCGCCATCGTGGTGATCATCGCCATCCGGATCGGCGTCCGCCTCATCGACCACGCCTTCGGCCTCATCGGCCTGCTCGTCTTCATTCTCATCTGCGTGGGCGCCTGGTTCGCCCTCAAGAAGAAGCGGGAGAGCGCCCAGTCCACCGCCCCGGTCTACGCCCCGGCGCCCGCCCCGTACGATCAGGCGCCCAGCCCCTACGACCAGCAGAACACCCCGGTCCAGGGCTACCCGGCCCCGAGCGGATCCTTCCCGCCGCCGATCGGCGCGCCCCAGCACGGGTACCTGCCGCCGCCGAGCGCTCCGGCCGCGCAGAATTATCCCGCGCCGCAATCGAACTACCCGGCTCCACAGCCGAACTATGGCGCGCCGCAACAGAATTACCAGCACCCGCAGCCGGGTTACGCCGCGCCGAACCAGCCGGGTTACCCCGCGCAGCCTTCGGATCCGTATGCGCCGCAGGGCTACCCGCCGCCCGGCGGCGGTTACCAGCAGCCGGGCTATCAGCAGGGTGGGTATCCGCAGCCCGCACCGCCGAACTACCCGCCCCAGCAGCGGTGACCCACCGCACTCGAGCACGAGACGGCCCGTACCGGATTCGATCCGGTACGGGCCGTTCGCATTGCGGCGTAGGTGAATCCGCGGTGGAGTCAGCGAATCGGAGCGCGCTCCACGACCGGCGCGGTCAGTACGCCCGCCAGCATGTCGACGATCTCTCCCCACGCCGCCACGTCCCCGGCGGCGACCCGCCCGGCCTCCACGGCCCGTTCATGATCGGCCAGCAGCGCGAACAGCACCGTCGGCAGCGCCCGTAACCGGCGCAGCCGCAATCGTTTCGGCAGGTCGGTGAGCTCGGCCTGCAACTGCCGCATGATCACCCGCACCGAGGTGCGCCGCGCCGATTCCAGATTGGCGGCATCGGTGACCGCCGGGTGGGTGTGGATCTGTTCGAGAAACCGCCCGTAGTGGTTGATCCCGTGCCGGTCGCCCAGTTCGAGCATGGGAATGACCAGCGCCTCGAGCAGTTCGTGCACACCCGCCGCGCCCGCGCCCGACTGTTCGGCAAGCAGCTCCAGCCGCCGCACCTCCAGCGTGGCCAGCCGGTGTTCGACCACGGCCAGAATTAGTAC
>NZ_BJWY01000034.1 GCF_007990715.1 Nocardia seriolae NBRC 15557
GGACACTAGATACCGAAAGGTCTTTAATGGCCGTCCAATTCGTCACGCCCGGGTGAGCGTCACCGGTACGCCATTGAAGACCGCATTCCCCGACGGCACGTCCACCAGCGAATCATCGGTCAGCGCATTGGCGTTCACCCCGGCGTGCGCCCGTGCCACCGACTGCGCGCTGTCCCCATGGCCCCAGCCGTGCGGCAGGCTCACCACGCCCGGCATGATGTCCTCGGTCGGCTCGACCTCCACGGTCAGCGTGCCCGCCGCGGACTTCACCACCGCCCGGCCGTTCAGCCCGAGCCGGACCGCGTCATCCGGATGAATCTGCAGCGTGCAGCGATTCGAGCCGCCGACCAGCGGCGCCACATTGTGCAGCCAGCTGTTGTTGGACCGCAGCTGCCGCCGCCCCACCAGCACCATCTCCGGCTGCTCGGCCCGCATCCGGGCCCGCAGCCGCTCCAGATCGGCCAGCATCTCGTCCGGCGCGAGCTCGACCCTGCGGGAGGCGGTGCGCAGCACGCCGGGCAGCCGCGGCTCCTGCGCGCCCAGATCGATGCCGTGCGGATTGTCCAGCAGCGCTTGTAGATTCAGCTTGCCGCGCCATTCGCTGCCGTCGGGGGTGGCGGCCCAGTCGCCGAACGGCCCGAGTCGCAGCATCATGTCGATGCGCTGCTCGGTGGTGTTCGCGCCGATCAGCTCACCGCGCCGCTCGGCCATGCCCGCCTTGTGCAGGGTGCCCGCGATGACGATCTCGTCGACCACGGTGAGCGGATCCAGCCCCGGTTGCGGCCGCTGACCCGAGACCGCCAGCGCCAGCCGCGCCAGCACCTCCGCCTCCGACATCTCGCCCGCGCCCAGCGGCACCAGCGGCCGCGAGTACCGGGCGTAGTTGTGCACCGCGAAGTTGAGCAGCGCGAAATCGTAGTGCGGGGACTGCGCGATGCGCGGCGGCGGCAGGATGACGTCGGCGTAGCGGGTGGTCTCGTTGAGGTAGCGGTCCACGCTCACCATGAACTCGAGCCCGGCGAAGGCGGCGTCCAGGCGGGCGCCGCTGGGCGCGGACAGCACCGGATTCCCGGCCACCGTCACCATGGCCCGGATCTGCCCCTCACCCGGGGTGAGGATCTCGTCGGCCAGCGTGGCGACCGGCAATTCGCCCATGGCCTCGGGCAATCCGCGCACCCGGCTGCCCCAGCGCGCGGTGCGGAACGGCCGGGACCGCACGATGCCCAGGGCGGCTCCGGTGGCGAACATGGCCCCGCCGGGGGAGTCCAGATTGCCGGTGAGCACATTGACGACATCCACCAGCCACTGCGTGAGCGTCCCGAATTCGGCCGTGCACGTGCCGATCCGGGCGTAGACGGCGGCGCTCGGCGCGGCGGCCAGCTCGCGGGCGATCCGCACGATGGTCGCGGCCGGCACCCCGCTGCGCTGCGCCACCAACTCCGGCGTGAATTCGGCCGCGGCGGCGCGCACCTCGTCCAGCCCGTTCACCTCGACGCGGATATCGACCAGATCCTCCGCGAACAGCGTGTGCACGATCCCGAACAGCAGGTAGGCATCGCTGCCCGGCCGCACGAACAGGTGCTCGTCGGCCAGTTTGGCAGTCCGGGTGCGCCGGGGATCCACCACCAGGCGTCCGCCGCGCTGCCGCAGCGCCTTCAACCGGCCCGGGAAATCCGGTGCGGTGCACAGCGATCCATTGGACTCCAGCGGGTTCGCGCCCAGCATGAGCAGGTAGTCGGTGCGATCCAGGTCCGGCACCGCCACGGTGAGCGGATCACCGAACATCAGCCCGCTCGACACCTGCTTGGGCATCTGATCGGCGGTGCTGGCCGAGAACAGGCTGCGCGAGCCCAGCGCTCGGATCAGCAGCGGCACGTACAGCGCGCCCGCCACGGTGTGCGCATTGGGATTGCCCAGATACAGCCCGACCGCCGAATTCCCGGAGCTCGCCGACACCTGCGGCAGCCGCTCCCGGATCACCTCGAAGGCCTCGTCCCAGCTCGCCGTCCGCCAGCTGTCGGTGGCGCGATCGCGAATCATCGGCGCGGTCAGGCGATCCGGGTCCGAGTCCAGTGCGCCGAGGGTCGCGCCCTTGGGGCAGATGAACCCCTTGCTGAAGGGATCGGCGTGGTCGCCGCGCACCGAGACGATGCGATCGTCGGGGTCGAGGGTGAGTTCGAGGCCGCACACCGCCTCGCAGAGCGGGCAGGTGCGTAGCAGTGTCCGGGGGCTGTCCGTGACGTGGGTCATACCCAATGATCGCCCGGAGGCTTCGCGGGCGAAACACCTGCCGCGCCGGATGGGTACGGACTCCTACAGCTTTCCGCGCGAAATCTTGGAGGGGTTCACGACCGGCGAATCGCCTTGCGCTTGACAGGATCTAGCGGAATCGGAGCACTCTCCCGGAACTCGGTTCCGGTGACTCCCGAGCGAGGAGCCTCGGATTATGTCCGCTCTCTCTCAATTTGCAACGTTCGGACCCGGATACAGCGAAACCCGCGAGCGCCGGGGTGCACTCGCGGGTTTCGTTCCGGTATTCGAGCCGGTGCCGACCGGCGCTATGAGATCAGGAGGCGATGCGAGCGGCCTGCGGCGCTCCTTTGGCGGCGGCGCGAACGGCGGCGGCGACGGCGACGACCGGCGGGACCCAGCGGGCCTCGTGCGGGGCGACGCCCCAGCAGGCCGCACCGGCGGACAGCTTGCTCGGCGGCAGCGGGATGCCCGCGCCGTCGGTGTGGACGACCATGCCCGCCTCGCGCAGCGCCTCGATGGCGCGCCCGGCCTTGCGCAGGCCGGTGACGAGGTGGATCTCGCGGCGCTCGGCGCCCGGGATCTCGATGACCGGGCCGGTCAGGTTGTTGGCGCGCAGGTAGCGACGCACGAACGCGGCGGTCTCGCCGGTTACCTCGATGCCCGAGAGTTCGTCGTCGGTGACCAGGCAGATGCCATTGGCGGTTTCGGCGACCGTCCAGCCGCGCTGGATGTATTCCTGCGCAGATTCCTCAACGGCTGACGAAAACGTCGTACGCACTGGTTTCTCCATTCCCCGGTAGATCTAGTTCCTGCTCTGTGCGACGTATCGGAACGAGGCGTTCGGGTCGTTACACACTGTTTTCCACCCCGAGTCCGGTTGGGGCCCGGAACGCCGTGTGTCCAGTCCGTTTTGACCCTTTGATGACTTCGTCCCAAAAGGGACATCACATAGGGACAACGGTTCTGCCTGCGCCGACGCCGTCAAGGGCACTGGCGTCCCGGCTCGGGTCCATAGCCGCCCCCGGCGAGGACGTGTTCTACAACACACTGTCTCGGACTGTGCTCTCCGTCCGTTACCGGAGACACTGGAGCGGCCGAAATGGTCTGCGGGAGAGGAGATCGTCGGCATGGCCGACCAATCGGGTGGGAACACCGCCGAACTCGGGGAATTCGACGAGTTCGACGAGATCATCTCCGAGGGCCGCTGGGCCGCCTTCAAGGAGTCCGCGACCCGGCGCATGTCCCGCCGCATCGCCGCGGAGGAGGAGGCCGAGGAACCGGTCGAACCCTTCTCCAGCCCAAGCGCTTTCGGGTCCTGGAGCGTCGACGCCGCGCGCGCCCTGCTGGACGTGCAGTTCCACCGCGCCGCCACCCGCACCCTGCTGCCGCTGGCGTATCTGCTGGGCCTGGCCGGGGCTTTCGCGATTCCGATCGTGGGAACCGTGGGGCTCTGGCGGATTTCGGCGTGGCTGGGCATCGTGTTCGCGGTCGTTTTCGCCATCCCGCTGGGCCTGGTGATCGCCGCGACGGTGCGCCTGCTGCTGGAGTTCGTGCTCAATGCCTCCCGGCTGGCCGGGCGGGTCTCGCACATCGCCGATATGGCCGACGATCTCTTCCAGGCGCTGTCGGACGTGGCCGAACCGGTCAATCAGCTCTCGAAAGATGTTCAGGCCGTTCAATTCTGGCGCTTCCGCAAGCGCTCCTCCAGGAAGTAGCCTGGGTAGAGCCGATATCCTGACCACCCGGCCGCGTCCCGCGTCCATGGATCGCTGAGTTTTCCTGTGCAACAATGCGATCGCAACACTGGTATAGGGGGACGAATGGCTCTACCGCAGGGGATTACCGGATCGACCGTGCCGCGCCGCCAACTCGGCCGACAGCTGCGCGACCTGCGCAATCGCGCGCGCATGACGACCCGGGTGGCCGCACAGCGACTGGAATGGTCAGAGGCCAAGATCTGGCGCATCGAAACCGGTCAGACCTCTTTACGCAGTCTGGACGTCGAGGCCATGTGCCGGATCTACGGCGCTCCCGACGAATCCATCGAACCGCTCACCGCGCTGGCCCGCGAGACCAAGGCCCGCGGCTGGTGGACGGAGTTCAGCGATGTGATCGACGAGGGCTACGAGGTCTACATCGGCCTGGAGGAGGCCGCCGGGCGCTTCACCAGCTACGAGAACGAGCTGGTGCCTGGTCTTTTACAGACCGAGCAGTACATGCGGGCCGTGCTCGCGGGCGCCTACCCGGGCATCTCGGCCGAGCAGATGGACCGCCGGGTGCGGGTGCGCCTGGCCCGTCAATCCCTGCTCACCCGCGCCGAATCGCCGCTGCAGCTGGACGTGGTGATCTCCGAGGCGGTGCTGTGGCACCGCATCGGCGGTGACGACGTCACCCGCGGCCAGCTGGACCGGCTGCGCAAGCTCGGCGAGCTGCCCAATGTCCGGCTGCGGACGCTGCCCGCCGAATGCGGCTACCACCACGGCATGGACGCGGGCCGTTTCGTGCTGCTCGAATTCCCCACCGCTGCAGGTGAGCCCACCGAACCGCCGGTGGTGTACGTGGAATCCCTCACCGGTTCTTCGTATCTCGACAAGGAGCACGAGGTCGAACGCTACCGCGAGGCCTTCGCGGGCGTGAGTTCCCTTGCGAAGGACGCACTTCCGGTGATCGACACACTGCGCGCGGCGGTCTGACCGGAGTATCTAGCCCAGAATCTGGGCCAGCACCTCGCGGTGCGTGGGCGCGGCCTGCCGGTGCAGTTCGCGCCCTTTTTCCGTGACGCACACGAAGATGGCGCGCCGATCCTCGGTGCACAGCGTGCGATCGACGAGCCCGTCGCGCTCGAGCCTGGCCACTGTGCGTGAGAGCGCGCTCTGGCTCAGATAGATGTCATTGGCGAGATCGCTCATCTTGCAGCTGTCGCTGCCGGCTTCGACGAGGCGGTCGAGGGTTTCGAATTCGCTGAGCCCGATGTGGTGGCGGCCTTGCAGTTCCTTTTCCAGAGCGCACGAGGTCGTCGCGTGCCGGGCCAGCAGATCGCGCCACTCACTGACCAGCCCGGCGGGTGCGGTCGTCGACTTCAACGACTTCACCACGGGCCGTTCGACAGGCGCGGTCGGCTTCGGCATGCGGCCATCCTAGTGGGTGAGGTCAATTCATGCAACCGCATTAAATGCTTGTGCATTTGATGCGCGTGCATGTACTGTCCACTCTCGTGACTTCCACCGAGACCCGCCCCGCAGTGAGCACCGCGGCCGACACCACGCAGTGGACCGCCCGGCTCTGGGGCATGCTCATCACCCTGTGCATCGTGCTTTTCCTGGACGGCCTCGACGTGTCGATGATCGGCGTCGCGCTGCCCTCCATCGGCACCGAACTCGACATCCAGACCTCCACCCTGCAGTGGCTGGTCAGCGGTTACGTGCTCGGCTACGGCGGCCTGCTGCTGCTGGGCGGCCGCACCGCCGACCTGCTGGGCCGCCGCAAGGTCTTCCTGATCGCCCTGGGCGTCTTCGCATTGGCCTCGCTCGCAGGCGCTCTGGTCAGTTCGCCCGCGCTGCTCATCCTGACCCGATTCGTGAAGGGCCTGGCCGCCGCGTTCACCGCGCCGACCGGTCTGTCCATCATCACCACCAACTTCGCCGAGGGACCGGCCCGCAACAAGGCGCTGTCCATCTACACCGTCTTCGGTGCGGGCGGTTACTCCATGGGCCTGCTCTTCGGCGGCCTGATGACCGGCCTCGGCTGGCGCTGGACCTTCTTGCTCCCGGTGCCGGTGGCGCTGGCCGCGCTGGTCTCCGCGTACTTCCTGGTCCCCAAGGACAAGCCCGCCGAGGAGGGTGGCCACGATCTGATCGGCGCGCTGCTGTCCACCGCCACCATGCTGCTGCTGGTCTACACCGTGGTCTCCGCGCCGCAGGCGGGCTGGGCCTCGGCCCGCACCATCGGATCCTTCGTCGCGGTGGCCGCGCTCGGTGCGGCATTCGTCTACGCCGAGAACAAGGTTCGCTACCCGCTGGTCCGCCTGGGCATCCTGCGCAAGCCCACCCTGGTCCGGGCCAGCCTGGCCATCATCGCCGTGGCCGGTTCGTACTTCAGCTGGCAGTTCATCACCACGCTGTACCTGCAGGACACCCTGGGCTGGTCGCCGCTGAAGCTGTCGATGGCGCTGCTGCCGGTCGGCCTGCTGGTGGTCGCCTCGGCCTTCGTCTCCGACAAGCTGGTCGACCGCTTCGGCACCGGCCCGATCATCGCGATCACCATGGTGGTCATGGCCGTGGGTTACCTGCTCTACCTGCGCATCGACACCGCGCCGTCCTACCTGACGGTGCTGCTGCCCGCGGTGCTGCTGGTCGGCATCGGCTGGGTCGGCTTCCCGGCCATCAATATTCAGGCCACCAGCGGTCTCGAGGATGACGAGCAGGGTCTGGCGGCCGGTGTGCTGCAGACCGCCATGCAGGTCGGCGCGGCCATCGTGCTCGCGGTGACCACCGCCATCGTCACCTCGAGCGTGCCCAGCCGCCCGACCCCGCAGGCCATGCTCGACACCTACCGTCCCGGTCTGGAATTCGCCGCCGGCGTCTCCATCGTCGGAGCCCTGGTCGCGCTGACGGTGTTCCTGCCCCAGCTCCGGGCCCGCCGCCAGGAGGCCCGCGAGCTGGAGGTCGAACTGGTCGGTTAGTCACCACCGGCCGGGCCCGCCGCTCACACGGACCCGGCCGGTCTCTTGAAAAACGCTGAGGCGCACCGCGAAAGCGGTGCGCCTCAGTTGTTTTCCGAGATCAGTTGGGCTGTTTCAAATCCGCCAGGCGCGGAGCCGCCGCGTCCTTGTCGGACCGGATGAAGGTGAGCGGTGTGCCATTGCGGCCCACGGTCGGCCACTCGATGGCCAGGTCCGGGTCGAAAGCGTCCAGATCCCGGTCGAATTCGGGGGAGTACTCGAGCGAGCACAGGTAGTTGACGGTCGAGTCGTCCTCGAGCGACAGCAGCGCGTGGCCCAGGCCCTCGGTCAGGAACACCGACTTGCGCTCCACATCGTCGATCACGACCGCGTCCCACTTGCCGAAGGTCGGCGAGTCCCGGCGCAGGTCCACCACCACGTCCAGGAACGCGCCCCGTACGCAGGTCACGTATTTGGCCTGGCCGGGCGGGTTCTCGGTGTAGTGAATGCCGCGCAGCACGCCCGCGGCCGAGGTGGAGATATTGACCTGCAGCAGTTCGAAGGGCCGCCCGACCGTCTTCTCGAACTCCGAGGCCTTGAACGACTCGTAGAAGACGCCGCGGCTGTCTCCGAGCAGTCGGGGCGTGAACTCCCACGCGCCAGGTATCGACAGTTCCCGAATCCGCATGCCTACTCCCAGGTTCGCCCGTGGTCCAGCAGGCCCAGCAGGTATTTGCCGTATCCCGACCGCACCAGCGGTTCGGCCAGCCGCGTCAGCTGGTCGTCGTCGATGAAGCCGAGCCGCCAGGCGACCTCTTCCGGCACACCGATCTTGAGGCCCTGCCGCTGCTCGATGGTGCGCACGTAATTGGCGGCGTCCAGCAGCGAGTCGAAGGTGCCGGTGTCGAGCCAGGCGGTACCGCGGGCCAGCACCTGTACGTGCAGGCGGCCCTGCTCCAGGTAGGCGCGGTTGATATCGGTGATCTCGTACTCGCCGCGGTCGGACGGCTTCAGGTCGCGGGCGATGGCGAGCACGTCGTTATCGTAGAAGTACAGCCCCGGAATCGCGTAGTTGGAGCGCGGCGCCTTGGGCTTCTCCTCGATGGAAACGGCCCGGCCGTCGGCGAATTCGACCACGCCGTAGGCGGTCGGATCCGAGACCCGGTAGGCGAACACCGCGCCGCCGTCCAGATCGTGGAAGGTCTGCAGCTGGGTGCCCAGGCCCGGGCCGTGGAAGATATTGTCGCCCAGCACCAGTGCGGCGCTGTCGGTGCCGATGTGGTCGGCTCCGAGCACGAAGGCGCGGGCCAGCCCGTCCGGTTCCGGCTGCACCACATAGGAGATGGAGACGCCGAAGCGGCTGCCGTCGCCGAGCAGGCGGGCGAAGGCGTCGCTGTCCTCGGGGGTGGTGATGACCAGGATGTCCTGGATCCCCGCCAGCATGAGGGTGGACAGGGGGTAGTACACCATCGGTTTGTCGTACACCGGGACCAGCTGTTTGCTCACCCCGCGCGTGATCGGGTGCAACCGCGATCCGGTGCCCCCGGCCAGGATGATTCCGCGCATATCACGACAGTCTGCCAGTTCGATCGCGGACCGTGGCGGTTAGGTTCCGACTGGACCCCGAATCGATCACGCCCGTTTACCGGGGCACCGATCTGGCGATTTCTGTTGCGTAGGTCACGTTCTCATGGTGTTCTGAAATGACGATATGTGAGATGTCAGCGCCGACTCTCGCGCGCCGGGTGCCGAGCCCACGTTTCGGTCGCTCCGGACGAACGGCTCGGCGCGCCAACAACGAGGTAGGTGCGCGATGGCTCACGAACGGCCTGTGAAAGATACGGCCCTCCAGGACGTCCCCGTCCAGAATCCGAACCGGACCAGTGCCGCCGCCCGCGCGCTGACCGTCGTCTCCCGCACCATGATCCGGCCCGCCGGTGAGCTGGTGCCCGTCACCGCCGCCTCCATGCCGGTGGCCAGCACGGTCATCAACACCCTGGCCAAGTTCCGCCCGGCGCCGCGCGGGGTGGAACGGGAGCAGGTGCGGCTCAATGGTTTCCGCATGGAGATCGTGCGGCCCGCCGGGGCGCGCAAGTCGCTGCGCGACGGTGCCGTCCTCTATATGCACGGCGGCGGATTCTTCCTGTGCGGGCTGGACACCCACCGCCCCGTGGTGGCCGCGCTCGCCCGGCGCACCGGGCTGCCGGTGGTCAGCGTCGAGTACCGGCAGCTGCCCGAGACCGATATCGCGGGCTCGGTCACCGACTGCCTGACCGCCTACAAATGGTTGCTCGCGCACGGGGTTCCGGCTTCCCGCGTGGTCTTTGCGGGCGACTCCGCCGGCGGCTACATGACCTTCGCGACCGCGCTGCGCGCCCGCGACGCCGGGCTGCCGGTGCCCGCCGGGCTGGTCGGCCTGTGCCCCGCACTGGATCTGGACTGCACCGAGAAGCGCAACCACCCGAACTACCACCGGGACGCGCTGATCCCGCTGTCCGCCTTGGAATCGGTGGTGAAGATGGGCGCGGAGGTCGACGGCCACCTCGATCCGCGGCTCTCGCCGGTCAACCACGTGCTGGCGGGCATGCCGCCCGCGCTGCTCATCGTCGCCGAGGACGAGGTGCTGCGCCGCGACAGCGAGATCATGGCCCACCGCCTGGCCCAGTCCGGGGTGCCCGCCCCCCTCGAGATCTGGCGCGGGCAGGTGCACGCCTTCATGGCCATCTTCCCGAACATGCCCGAGAGCCGGGCCGCGCTGGCGAGTGTGTCGCGGTTCGTCCGGGACCGCATTGCCGCCGAACGGATCGCACGCACCGCGTAGTCCCGAACCGGCACAGCGTGATTGATGATGTGGGGCTCGGGGCGTACAATCTCGGGCCCCACATCTGTTACCGGAGAAAGCGAAACCCCCACCCGGGTGAACCGGGCGGGGGTTTCGTGTTGCCGTGGGCCGCGTATTACTTGGCCGGAGCCTGGATGTGCGGCTCGTTGATGGTGGAGAAGTACTGGATCGCGGCGGCGATGGCGACCGGAGCGGTGATGAACAGCTGACCGGCCAGGGTGCCGACGAAGCCGAGCGCACCCGCGCCGACGATGCAGCCCGCACCGGCAGCGCCCAGCAGCGGCACGAACATGGCCATCAGGATGCCCGCCGAACCGATGGTGGCGAAGCCGGCCGCGACACCGGCGCCGATGATGCAGCCCAGGGCAGCACCGCCGAGGCCACCGACCAGGGTGCCGATGGTGGCACCGGTGCCGATGGTGTCCTTCATGCGGTTGAAGGCGGCCTGCTCACGGTCGTAGTCCGACTTCCAGGGAGCCTGGTCCTCGTAGGGCAGGGCGACGTCCTTGACGTTCTGCGGGGTGTAGGTCGCCTTGTCCATCTCGACCTGCGGGGTCAGGGTCGCGGTGTGATCCGAGATCTCGGCGGCGATCGGGAAGGTGAAGTCGTCGACCTGGAACTTCAGCGGAGCGCCCGTGAGCACGGTGCCGTCGGCGCCCTTGATCTTGAAGATGCCGTCCTCGACGACCATCGAACCGCCGTCGGTGCGGATGGTCACGCCGGTCTCGGTCTGGGTGGCGGTGTAGTCGATCGGCGCGGCGTCGTTGGTGGCGGCGGGCGCGGCGTTGACGGTGCCGGCGGTGATTCCGACAGCAGCGGTCACCAGGGCCGCGGTCACGGCGAATTTCCTCATCAGCATTTTGTTGAAACCTCATCGAAGAGCTCGGGGGGACAACACGAATCGAAATGGAGGACAGCTAACGAGCGGTGAACCCATCGTGACCGTTCGTTCAAATTTTGTTCACCATGACGATCATGCGGTCTGCAAGGTGGTGGAAACTTGCTGCGCAGGAAAGGTTTTGGCGCGGATATACGATCCGCCGGAACGCCACTCAGCGTCATGTTTGTGATGAAGGTCACAAAGCGTGCTTTCCGGATTGTGACTGTTCGACGGCGCAAGTCGCGGTCCAGTCTCGAAATTCCGACATTTCAACCAAGCGGTAGCTCTTCAATTAAGTACATATGTTTCAGCGGGATGACCGATTCCGCGCACGCGGGATCCCCGGCTGGTGTAAAGACGGCAACTTCCGGACCCATCCGCGCGGCCCCGCCCGCTCGACGTAATGTTTCCGTGTGCGACTGCTCGTAACCGGCGGCGCCGGATTCATCGGCGCGAACTTCGTCCATCAGACCGTGACCCACCGTGCGGGTATGCACGTCACCGTTCTGGACAAACTCACCTATGCGGGTAACCGCGCCTCGCTCGACCAGGTCGCGGACCGCATCGAGTTCGTGCACGGCGACGTCGCCGACACCGCCCTGGTGGACCGCCTGGTCGGCGGTGTGGACGCGGTGGTGCATTTCGCCGCCGAATCCCACAATGACAATTCGCTGGCCGACCCGTGGCCCTTTGTCCAGACCAATATCATCGGCACCTATTCGCTACTCCAGGCCGTGCGCCGCCACCAGGTGCGCTACCACCACATCTCCACCGATGAGGTGTACGGAGACCTGGAACTCGACGACCCCAAGGCATTCGACGAGAGCACGCCCTACAACCCGTCGAGTCCCTATTCGGCCAGCAAGGCGTCCAGTGACATGCTGGTCCGCGCGTGGGTGCGGTCCTTCGGGGTGCGAGCCACGATCTCCAACTGCTCCAACAACTATGGGCCCTTCCAGCACGTGGAGAAGTTCATCCCGCGCCAGATCACCAATCTCATCGACGGGGTGCGGCCGCGGCTCTACGGCAGCGGACATCAGGTCCGGGACTGGATTCACGTGGAGGATCACAACAGCGCGGTCTGGGAGATCCTGGAGCGCGGGCGGATCGGGCAGACCTACCTGATCGGCGCGGAGGGCGAGCGCGACAACAGGTCCGTGGTCGAGCTGATCCTGGAGGCGTTCGGTCGCGCGCCCGACGACTTCGACCACGTCACCGACCGTCCCGGCCACGATCTGCGCTACGCCATCGACGCCTCGCTGCTGCGCACCGAACTCGGCTGGGAGCCGCGCTACCGCGATTTCCGGCAGGGGCTGGCGGCCACCGTCGAGTGGTACCGCGACAACGAATCCTGGTGGCGGCCGCAGAAAGCCGCGACCGAGACGGCCTACATCGCCGCGGGCGAGAAAGTGCTGTAGCGGTCGCGGGCGACAGGGTTCTCCGGTCGCCTCCGGCGACGTGCGCGCTAGGCCCAGTCGCGCCGATAGTCCGCCCAATCCTGTTCGGTGGCAGTGAAATCCACATAGAGCGCCACCCCGAAGGCCCGGCGATCGCGGTCGGTGCGGCTCAAACCCAAACGGACGCCACGAATCCCGGCCGCGACGGTTTCGGCCGCACTGTGATGGCCGAGATCGTCGGCCCGGAAGGCGGGCAGGCCCATCAGCAGATCCACGGTCGGCGGGGTGACCTGCAGGGCGAGGGTGGTTTGCTGAGCGACATATCCGCCATAGAGCGAGCGGGTCGGCATGGCGGTGTCGTAGGACATCATCGCGATTTGGTCGGCCCGTCGAGCCACCTGCGCGAAATAGGCTTGGGACCACCATTTCCCGTGATCGAACAGGGCGCAGCCGAGCGAATGCAAACCCGGTAGCGGATCGATAACCGGCGCGGATACCGACAGCAGCGCGTGGCGGCTCGACGTGACCGCGCGCACTTGATCGAGGATGGTGATATATCCGATCGAGCCGGAGCGTACCGGCTCGAAATCGAAGTGAATGCCGTCGAATCCGAGATCGAGCACCCGGGCGGATGTCGTGACAACTCGATCGCGGGTCGCGGGATCCTCGGTATCGAGGCCGTCGAATTCCGGGGCGAGCACATCTCCGAGCCACGCCTGCACCCGAATTCCGGGCAGCGTCCGATGCACCGCGTCGATGAACCATCGCGCCTGTGGATACAGCTCCGCGGGCAGCGTCCCGTCATTGTCCAGCGGGCCGGTATGGACGTAGAGGTCCTTGATTCCGGTGCCGGAGAGCCGAATTCCCAGCTGGGCGATATCGGCGTCGGATTCGCGGCCGTCGACCCAGGCGTGACCGAGCCAGAGGGCGTCCCGGCCGCGGGTCCGGGCATCGGAGGGCGGTGTCCCGGCGTCCTCGAGACGCAGGAATACTGCGGCCGCGAGGACGGGCGTCAGCAGGATGCAGACAATGACCAGCAACACCAAGGCAATTCGCCGGGTGCGGGACCAACTGCGCCACCGGCTCCGCAACCCCACCAACGCATGCCAGCCGCGGATTCGGTATCAGCCCCAGACGATGGTGGCGTACTTGACCACCGCGGCGATCAGCGCGACCGAGGTCGCCCCCGCCACCGTGACGGCCGCACCGCGCACCGGGAACCGTCCGGCGGCATCGGTGAGCCGCAAGGGCATCCAGCGCAGCAGCACCGCCAGCGCCAGCACCGCCAGCGGCACGAAGTAGCGGCCCTGCACGCCGTCGATGATGTAATAGCCGACCGGTGTGAAGGACATGTACAGCGTCACGTAGATCATGGCCACGCTGGCGGCCACCGTCAGCAGCACCACCCAGGTGCTCAGTCGGCTCGCGGCGCGCGGTGCGAAGCGCTCGGCGACACCGATGCTCACGATGAAGGCCAGCAGGCTCGCCAGGATGGTCAGCGCGGGCACTTCCACGTAGGAGAAGCCGAGCGCACCGAAGAACTGGGTGAACCACCGCTGGTCACGACGCGCGATGCTGTCGCCGAAGACGCGCAGGAAATGCGCCGGGTCGGTGAGGATGCCGTGCAGCTGGTCGCCCGGACGCACATTGCCCCAGTCCTTCTCGGGCCGCATCAGGCTCATGCCGTCACCGGTCGGGGCGGCGATCTTCATCCACACCGCGCATACCAGCGCGCCCACCGCGGCGGTCGCCCACGGCAGCACTCGCTGCCACGCCGCGACCCGCTCGGTGCCGTCGAAACCGGACCTGGATCCAAAGTGAAAGCGCCGCGCGGGAATCAGCACGGTCAGCATGGCGATCAGCACGTAGGTCGGCTTGCACACCGGCAGCAGGACCGTGGTGGCGAGCGCGGCCACCGTCTCCGGCTTGGAGAGCCGCTCGCCGAGGAACAGGCCCTTGACCACCAGCGCCGACAGCAGCAGCGCCAGCGCGTTGGTGACGGTGTCGGTGGTGACGGTCCCGGCCTGGAACAGCGCGATGGGCAGCACCGCGACGGTGAAGGCCAGCCACTGCACCCGGTGCCCGCGCAGCACACGCAGCGCGAAGCCGACGATCACCAGGTACGCGATCAGCCCGGCCCACCGGGTGGCCAGCACCATGCCGCCGACATTCAGATCCAGCGCCTCGGCGATGCGGATGCCCGCCGCGGGCGGCAGATACGGAATCGGCGAGTAGGCGGCGGTATTGGTGAACCACACCTGCTTGGTCTCGTCGCTGACCGCCGCCGCGCCGAGCTCGTCGTAGGCGTGCGGGTCTGCGACCATGGGCTCCGGCTCGTCCGGATTGTCGTTGTAGTCGTGGAAGGCGTAGCTCATCAGCGTGTCGATGCTGACCGGCACGTCGCCGCCCCACGCCGGGCCGCGATCGTCGTGGATCTTCTCCGGCAGGAAACCGCCGTGCGCGACCTGGTAGGCCCGGCCGAACTGGGTGATCTCGTCGTGTCCCCAGAACGGCGGGGTCAGCACCGACCACACCGCGCCGAAAATGCCCGCGATCAGGATGAAAAGCACCGCGGCCGAACCGAATCGCCGCTCGACGCCGATTACCGCGCGCCGCAGGCCGGAGCGGTGCTCGGGCTGCGCGGCCGGGATCTTCTCCGGCTTGGCCGGGGTCTGTTCCGACACCGCGACGGGGTTCTCGTTCGTTTCGGTAACCACGGTGTCCGATTCTGCTTCGCCGTTGGGATTCTGCCCGGCAAGCCTCACCGTCATCGCGTCGAACCGGCCGCGGCGTCCTCGCCGACCGCGGAGTAACGCAGATACATCAGGCGGGCGGCCTCGTGCCGGGAGCGGCGGATGCCGTCCAGGATCAGCCCGGCGGTCCAGGCCAGGCTGCCCAGCAGCAGCAGGGTGAAGCCGAGGAATAACGTCGGGAACCGCGGGACCTCGTGAATCCGGTAGAACTCGATCACTATCGGGGTGATCAGGACGACCGAGACGAGCCAGGCCAGCGTGCCGAACAGGCCGTAGAAGGCGACCGGACGCTCGTGCCGGGCCAGGCCGACGATCAGGCGCAGGATCTTGAAGCCGTCGCTGTAGGTGCGCAGCTTGGATTCGCTGCCCGCGGGCCGATCGCGGAAACCGACCGGCACGGCGGTCTGCGGGACCCGCAGGTGCTGCGAGTGCACGGTCAGCTCGGTCTCGATCTCGAACTCCCGCGACACCGCCGGGAAGGACTTCACGAAGCGCCGGGAGAAGACCCGGTAGCCGCTCAGCATGTCCTCGACGTTCTCGCCGAAGACCTTGCCCACCACGCCGTTCAGCACCTTGTTGCCGGTCTCGTGCCCGGCCCGGTAGGCCGAACCGGCCTCGACTTCGCGGCGCACGCCGAGCACGTGATCGTAGGGACCCTCGAGCAGGGTGCGGATCATCTCGGGGGCCGCGGCGGCGTCATAGGTGTCGTCGCCGTCGACCATGAGGTAAACGTCGGCCTCGATATCGGCGAAGGCGCGGCGCACCACATTGCCCTTGCCCTTGCGATTCTCGGTGCGCACGATCGCACCGGCCGCGCGCGCCTTTTCGGCGGTGGCATCGGTGCTCAGGTTGTCGTAGACGTAGACGACAATGCCCGGGACGGCGGCCTTCAGGTCGGCGACGACCTTCGCGACGGCGGCCTCTTCGTTGTGGCACGGCACAATGGCGGCAATACGAAGCTCGGTGGAGTCCACCCGGTCAATCCTCTGATCGGAGGCGAATATGAACACCGGGGAGGGTACCCGACCGTCACGGGTATATGGGTGTGGCGGGTTGGGGTACCGTCGGCCGGTGTCTGCGAACGAGTCCACGGCGGTGAGCGAAACCGCGCCGGATGCCTCTCCGACCGGGAAGCTCCGCGGCCTGATGCAGCGCGGCGGCGCGTTCCTGGTGGTCGGGGCGATCGGCTTCGTGGTCGACGCGGGCACCTACAACCTGCTGGTCTTCACCGGCGGCGAGGGCCCGCTGTTCCACCTCCCGCTGGTCGCCAAGATCATCTCCATTGGCGTGGCCACGGTGGTCACCTATTTCGGCAACAAGTGGTGGACCTACTCCGATCACGACGGCGATACCGGGGCGCGGCACATCCTCATCTACGCGGTGCTGAATGTGATGGCGATCGGACTGCAGCTGGGGTGCCTCGGATTTTCACGCTATGTTCTCGGACTGGACAGTCCGTTGGCGGACAACGTTTCCGGCACTCTCATCGGCCAGGCGGTGGCCATGGGCTTCCGATTCTGGGCATACGGCAAATTCGTCTTCACCGGAACACGCGAGGGCGATCGCTAAGTTCGGGTTCGCGCTGCCACCATGATTGGTGATTGATATTCTCGCCCGGCCGAGCAAGAGACAGTGGCGGTGCGACCACGTCGGATTGAGCCGGTGTCTAATTATTCAAAGGATGTCGAGGGATTCATGGATGCGTCGGCCCAGGCCGTGACCGAAACCGAGGACCGCAAGAGCGTAGAAGCGCCCGCGACCCTGCGCGCGGACCACGCCGCGCCGGAACGGATGGTGCTGGCGCGCGGCATTTTCATGGGACCCGCGCCGAAGATCAGCGATGACCTGTACGCGGTGGCCAAGGGCAAGGTCACCCGGGAACGGCAGACGCTGCGCCTGGAGAAGGGCGCGTCGGTCAGCACCAATACCTACTTCGGGCGCTTCGCCGCCGCCTACTGGCAGCGCTGGACCAAGGTCACCGAGGTCGAGGTGGGCATGACCCTCGAGGTGTCCGGCAAGGTGCGGGTGCGGCTGGCCGCCTCCGATATCGCCGGGCACCGTCGCGTGGTCGACACCGCCGTGGTGCGCGAGACCGGCCGGGTGGTGCTGAACGCGCCGCTGGACATGTACGTCGACGGCGGCGCGATCTGGCTCGAGATCGAGGCGCTCGGCGGCGAGGCCGTGATCACCGATCTGGCCTGGACCGCGGCCGCGCCCGAGCAGGTGCGCCCGGTGGCCATCGCCATCTGCACCTTCAACCGGGCGCAGGACTGCGCGAATACCGTTGCGGCCCTGGCCTCCGACCCGACCGTGCTGTCGCTCATCGACGCCGTGTACGTGGTAGACCAGGGCGCCGACCTGGTCCAGGATCAGGCGCTGTTCGGCGAGACCCAGCCGAAGTTCGGCGACAAGCTGCGCTACATCCGGCAGCCGAATCTCGGTGGCGCGGGCGGTTTCACGCGCGGCCTCTACGAGGTGTCGGCCGCCAATGAGCACGCCGACGTCATCCTCATGGACGACGACATCCTGTGCGAGCCGGAAACGGTGTTGCGGCTCAACGCCTTCGCCAATCTGACCGTGGAACCCACCCTGGTGGGCGCGCAGATGCTGTTCCTGTTCAACCCCGACTACCTGAATGTCGGTGCGGAGGAGACGAATCTGGGCAAGCTGCGCCACGGCCAGAAGGTGGCCAAGGCGCTGCGCAACACCTCCATGCTCAAGAAGCACCAGGAGCGCCGGGTGGACGCGGGCTACCAGGCCTGGTGGACCTGCCTGATCCCGGCCGAGGTGGTCAAGCAGATCGGGCTGCCGGTGCCGATCTTCTTCCAGTGGGACGACGTGGAATACGGCCTGCGCGCGCGGGAGAACGGTTTCGTCACCGTCACCCTCCCCAATGCCGCGGTCTGGCACGCCGACTTCTACTGGAAGGACTTCGACGACTGGGCGCGCTACTTCTCCTCGCGCAACTCGCTCATCGTGTCCTCCCTGCACCATGACCTGGACGCGAAAGCCATTACCCGCCAGCTGTTCCGCGAGATCGCCGAATACCTGGTCGGCATGCAGTACGGCCTGGCGCACACCACCCTGCAGGGCATCGAGGACTACCTGAAGGGCCCGGAGATCCTGCGCGACGGCGGCATCGAGGCGCTGGCCAAGGCCCGCGGCTCGCGCTCGGACTACCCCGAGACCGCCAAGCACGCGGCCGCCACCTCCCCGGTCGCCAACGCGCACCTGCACGTCCGCCGCGCCGGCGGCGAGCCCAGCCACCCGCTGCTGGTCCTCTACAAGCGCGCCCTCAACCAGTGGACCGGCCGCGTCATCCCCGGCCCCGTCGCGGTCACCCGCGAGGACGCCCACTGGTGGCACGTCGGCCTCTTCAACCACGTGGTCGTCACCGACGCCTCCCAATCCGGCGTCCGAGTCCGCGTGCGCGACAAGGCAACCGCCCGCCGCCTGCTGCTGCGCACCTACCGCGTCCTCAAGCAGCTCCGCAAGGACCTCCCCGGCCTCCAGAACCGCTGGCGCGCCGCCATGCCGGAACTCACCAGCCGCGAGAACTGGGAACGCCTCTACGGAATCGACTAGACGGCAGGATATTCACCTGACCATGGCCCGGGACGCGAAGTCCCGGGCCATGTTTCGTCTCAGAGGAAAAGGTCGGTGGTGAGCTCGCCGTCGCCCGGGACCACACGGTACTTGTCGAGGTCGGTGATGCCGTAGGCGGCGAGGACGTCGTCGTCGATGAAGAAGTTGCCGGTGGTGTCCTTGGCAGGGGAGGTCAGGACCAGGTAGGCGGCGTCGGCGTAGATGTCGGGGGTGCGGGAGGTGGCGATCATTTCCTCGCCGCCGAGGAGGTTCTTCACGGCCGCGGTGGCGATGGTGGTGCGCGGCCACAGGGAGTTCACGCCGATGCCGTACTTACGCAGCTCTTCACTCAGACCCAGTGTGGTGAGCGAAATTCCGTATTTGGCGATGGTGTAGCCCAGGGCCATGCCCGCCCACTTGGGGTCCAGGTTCAGCGGCGGGGACAGGGTGAGGATGTGGGGGTTGCGCCCGGCCTGGGCGGATTCCTTGAGGGCCGGGATGCTGAGCTTGGACAGCAGGAAGCTGCCGCGGCAATTGATGTCCTGCATGAGGTCGTACTTCTTCATGGGCAGGAGCTCGGTGGGGGAGATGTCGATGGCCGAGGCGTTGTTGACCACCATGTCGATGCCGCCGAACCGCTCCACGGTCTGACGCACCGCATCCGCCACCGCCTCATCGTCGCGCACGTCGCCGAGGTATTTCAGCACCGTGCCGCCCGCGGCCTCCAGCTCCGCGCCCGCGGTGTGAATGGTGCCGGGCAGTTTCGGATGCGGCGCATCGGTTTTCGCGATGAGGGTGATGTTCGCGCCATCGGCCGCCGCCCGCTTGGCGATCTCCAGCCCGATCCCGCGACTGCCACCCGACATGATCATGGTCCGACCCGCCAGCGGCCTCTGTGCTCCGGTCATGGATCCACTCCTGTTCTGCTGTTGTCGCCCCGAATCCGATCATCCGCGCCCGGGTGAGTCGGCGGGGCAGAAACTCTCGCATCTCGGACAGTAGGCGAGAAATGGGCACTATGCAACAAGGTGCATATAGGTAGTGCCGGCGCTACCCCACCCGGGTCCCGCGCACAACCGCGATTCGGGTGTGCGGGGCATGGGCCGCGCGCATTCGGATTCCTAGGCTCGAAATGGCCGGAAAACCGGCTTGAACAGGAGGAATATCTTCCATGAGCACAGCTCGGTCCCGTTGGCGCAGGGCGTTGGCGGCGGGGATGGTGGTGACGGCCGTGCTGGCCGTCCAGGGATGCGGTACCCATCGCGCGGCCACCGACCGTCCCGGCGCCCTCGACCCGCAACTGACCCGTCTGCTCGACGAACTGGTCCGGCAACACGGGTTTCCGGGCGCGCAGGTGACCATCGATGGCCCGGGCGGCCATCGCGTCCGCACCGCGGGGGTCGGCGACACGGCCACCGGCGCACCCATCGCCGAGGGCTCCCGGGTCCGAATCGGCAGCAATACCAAAACCTTCGTCGCCACCGTGGTCCTGCAGCTGGCCGGCGATGGCAAGGTCGACCTGGAAGCGCCGATCGAACGCTATCTACCGGGCGTGGTACGGGGCAATGGCAACGACGGCAACCGCATTACCGTCCATCAGCTGCTGCAGCACACCAGCGGCCTGCCGGACTACGTGGCCGGTGGTGATCCGGCGCTCACGCCCGCCCCGAACAGCCTGCAACTGAAGCCCGATGCCGAGGAAATCCGATGGGCCCATTACGAACCCGCTGATCTGGTGCGCATCGCCATGTCCATGCCGCCGCGATTCGAGCCCGGTGCGCGCTCGGTCTACACCAACACCAACTACGTCCTGCTCGGCATGCTGATCGAGAAGATTGCCGGCCGGTCGGCGACCACCTCGATTCCTGCGGTCTTCAGCAACAGCGCCAGCCCCTCCCGGAGCAGCGCATCATCCTCGGCGATCACCACCCGCACGACGCCATCACCCCGCTCACCTTTTTCCTCATGACCCACACGGCAATTCGACCCGCACCACGGTAGGCCCACCGGCCGGGCTGCTCAGCTCCATCCGCCCGTCCAGCGCCTCGGCCCGCCGCCGCATCCCGGCGAGCCCGCCGCCTTCGATTTCGGCCGCGCCGCCCACGCCGTCGTCGCGCACCTCGACCTCGAGCGATGCGTCGCCGCCACCGAGCCGAATCCGAACCTGCTGTGCCTCGGAATGTTTGGTCGCATTGGTGATCGCCTCCGTGATCACGAAGTACGCCGCCGCCTCGACGGCGGCCGGCAGTCGCCGCGCCATGACGAACTCGGCGTCGTCACCGGATTCCCCGCCCCGCCGGATCGTGGGACCCAGCTCGAGTTCGACGGGGATCGGGGAGCGGGCCGCCAATGCCGTGAGCGCGCTCGCCAGTCCGCGATCGGCCAGGATCGGCGGGTAGACGCTGCGCACGACGTCCCGCAGTTCCGCCAGCGCGGCCTCCGCCGTGTCCTGTGCCTTGCGCACCAGCTCACCCGCGGCCGCCGGATCCCGTTCGCGCAGCTGGTCCGCCAGCCCCAGCTGCATGATCACCGCCGCGATCCGAACCTGCGCCCCGTCGTGCAGATCCCGTTCGATGCGCCGCAACTCCGCCCCATGCGCATCCAGTGCGGCCGCGCGGGTGGCGGTCAGCTCCGCGACCCGGACCTCCAGATTCGCACCGCGCGCCGGACCGAGCGGCGTCCGAGCCAGCAGCGCCTGCCCGCGTGCGACGAGCGGGATCTGGAGGGTGAGCGCGGCCAAGGGAATCGCGATGGCCGCACTCCACCCCGCCAGCGGCCAGGAGTTCACGACGAAGCCGAAGCTGTCGACGGGCGCGTCGGGCGGAACGAACCGCCAATACACCGGTATCGCAAGCTGATTGAGGACACCGAGCGGAAGACCCACCGCGAAGAGCGCGATCACCACCCCGGTGGTGGCCTGGACGACCAGCCACCCGAGGTCACGCCGAACGGCCGGGTCCCGGAACACCGTCGCCAGCCGCTGCCGCAGATCCCCGGTGACCGGCCGGTACTCGACCACGATCGGCGCACCCAGCCGCCGCCCCGCCCGCCGCCGTTCGAACTCGGTCAGCGGCCGGATCAGCCGCAGGGCCTCCGGAATCGCCGGAATCCCCACGCCGACCAGGCCCAGCCCCGCCACCAGCAGCAACCCGACCACCGCGAACAGCGCCGCCGCCCCGGTCAACCCGCCGACCAGCAGATAACCCACGGCCCCCGGCAGGGCCCGCAGGCGGCTCGATGCGCTGGTCATCCCACCACCCTAGGCTCAGCGCCGCTTGCCGCGTTCCTTGTACATGCGGCGCTGATTCTTGTTGATGGTCTTCCACGCCTTCTCCCGCTCGGCCCGCAGCCGGGCGTCGCTGCGTGCGGCCAGCCACTCGTTCTCGCGGCTGAGCTTGCGGTAGCTGTCCAGCCGTCGCTGCGGCAGCGCGCCCGACGCGATGGCCGCGAGCACCGCGCAGCCCGGTTCGGATTCGTGCGAGCAGTCGGTGAAACGGCGCTGGGCGGACAGGGATTCGACATCGCTGAAGGTGCGGCCGAGGCCCTCGGCGGCATCCCAGAGGCCGACCGAGCGCAGGCCCGGGGTGTCGATCAGCGCACCGCCGCCGGGCAGCGGGCGCAGTTCCCGGTGCACGGTGGTGTGGCGGCCGCGCTTGTCGCCGGCGCGAACCTCGCTGGTGGCGAACACTTCCGAGCCGAGCAGGGCGTTGGCGAGGGTGGACTTGCCCGCGCCGGAGGGCCCGATGAGAGCGACGGTGCCGTAGAGCACGCCCGCCAGCACATCCATGCCGACACCGGTGGACGCGCTGACCGCCAGCACCGTCACGCCGGGCGCGGCGGCCCGGACGGCGTCGATCGGAATATCGCGTGCCAGATCGGCTTTGGTGAGCACCACGGTCGGCTGCGCACCGGATTCCCAGGCCAGGGCGAGCAGCCGCTCGATGCGGCCGAGATCGACATCTCCGTCACCGGCGGTGCAGACCAGGACGGTATCGATGTTCGCGGCCAGCACCTGGTTGGCCGAC
Organism: Nocardia seriolae NBRC 15557; assembly: GCF_007990715.1. Lineage (GTDB taxonomy): Bacteria > Actinomycetota > Actinomycetes > Mycobacteriales > Mycobacteriaceae > Nocardia > Nocardia seriolae. The sequence continues at coordinate 22,396 of NZ_BJWY01000034.1, forward strand.
TTGGCGCGGGAATCCGGCTGTCCGGACACGGCGGCCCGGACGATGGCGGTCCGGCGCGGCAGCAGGGCGCGCACCGTGCGCCCGGCGTCGATGGCCACCCAGTCACCGGTGCACAGCCCACTGATCTCGGAATCCGAGCGGGGGAGTTGTGCACGCACCACCGCGGCCGTCAACCGGCTCTGGTAGTCGGCGGTGGGCAGCGGTGCGGCGATATCGCATTCGCTGCGATCCATGCGGATCACGCGGGCCGGAATCAGATCGTCACCGAGCAAGGGCAGGTAATCGGCGGCGAGGGTGGAGTTCCAGCCGAAGGGAACAAGCAGGTCGAGATCGACCGATGCCATTTGTGGAGTCCTTTGATGGGCCGAGCCCGGATCGCGGACTCAGCGAGTGGTATTCGAGGTGGATACGCGCGGGGCGACCGCTCGCCCGGGCACGACAATCCGCACTGTCGCTGTCACGTGATCCACCTCCTTCACTCCCTCGCGAGTCTCGGGGAGACTCCAGCCGAACAAGAACGGGGACAACCTTCGCAGGCTGTCCCCGTTGGCGCAACGTATTTTTCGAGCGTCAGGATTTGGGCTTGTCGAACTGCTCGCGGCGGCCCATGCGCTGTAGTCGGAGCCACTCCATCAGCCCCGCCGGATCCTTCTGCTGCACCAGGAAGAACCACCCGAATCGGGCAACCTCCTGTGGCAACAGCTTTCGCATGCCCGGCTGCGCCATCAGGTACCCGCGATTGCGATAGGTGAAGTGCCGCTTGATCGGATCGTCCGGGTACTGGGTGTGCATGCGCCCGCCCAGGATCGGCTTGAACTCGGCCGAACCGTTCGGGTGCAGGTAGGAGGTCTGCAAACAGGTGCCGAAGGGCAGCCCCGACCGCACCAGCCGCCGGTGCACCTCCACCTCGTCGCCGCGCACGAACAGCCGCAGATCCGGCACGCCGATCTTGTCCACGGCCTCGGCGGAAACCAGTGCGCCATTGAACAGCGACGCGATCCCTGGCAGGAAATCCTCGTCTCCCAGCTCCGACCGCAGTCGCCGCCACACCACCCCCCGCCGCAGCGGGAAGGCCAGCCGATCCGGATCGTCGATATCGGCGACCACCGGCGACACCTCGACCAGCTGATGCCGCTTGGCGCAATCGAACAGCGTGGCAAGCACTTCCGGCCCCTCGGGCCGCCCGTCGTCGTCGGCCAGCCACACCCAGTCCGCGCCCATGGTGAGCGCGTGCAGCATGCCGAGCGCGAAACCGCCCGCCCCGCCCAGATTGTGTTCCGAACCCAGGTAGGTGGTCTCCATGGGCTGCTGCTTGACCAGCTCCCCGACCTCGGCCTCATTGCCGTTGTCCACCACGATCAAATGGTCCAGCGGCCGGGTCTGGCTCGCGAGCACCTTCAGCGACTCGGCCAGCAGTTCCCGGCGTTTGTGCGTGACCACGATGGCGACGATGCGCGCATCATCGCCGTAGATGGGGGTGGACTGCTCACTCATGCGGGATTCCGTTCCGGTTCACGTTCACGTTCCAGATCCCGCAGCACCTGCGCCACGTGATCACCCGCCTCCGGGCCCTCGTAGGCTCGCACGACTTCCTCTATTCCACCGTGCATCCGCACGTTGCCGTGGTCGATCCAGAGAGCGGAATCACACAATTGCGCCAGGAACTCATTGGAATGCGAGGCGAACACCAGCAGACCGGAGCGGGACACCAATTCCTGCAACCGGGTTCGCGCCTTCTTCATGAACTCCGCGTCGACCGCGCCGATGCCCTCGTCGAGCAGCAGGATCTCCGGATCGATGGAGGTCACCACGCCCATGGCCAGCCGCACCCGCATGCCGGTGGAATAGGTGCGCAGCGGCATTTCCAAATAGTCGCCGAGCTCGGTGAATTCAGCGATCTCATCGATCGTGGCGAGCATCTGCTTGCGGGTCTGCCCGAGGAACAGACCGCGAATGATGATGTTGTCGTAGCCGGAGATCTCCGGATCCATGCCGACACCGAGATCGAAGACCGGCGCGACGCGTCCGCGAATCCGCGCGCTGCCGCGGGTGGGTTCGTAAATGCCCGAAAGCAGGCGCAGCAGTGTCGATTTGCCCGCGCCATTGTGGCCGACCAGGCCGACCCGATCGCCTTCCTTGAGCGACAGATTGATGTCGCGCAGCGCCTCGACCACCACCACGTCGGATTGGTTGCGGCCGATGGCACCGCCCGCCTTGCCCATGAACGCCTTCTTCAGCGAACGGGACTTGGCGTCGAAGATCGGGAACTCCACCCACGCGTTCTGGGTTTCGATACTCACATGGTCGGTCATTGAGCCTTCACACCCAGTAGGGGACGCGGGAACGGAACTGCTTCATGGCCAGCACGGCGACGGCCCAGCCGACGACCGTAATGGCCAGCACCACGATCCAGGACCGCAGCGGCTGCGGCTCGCCCAGCAGCGGCGCGCGCACGATCTCCAGATAATGGTAGGTCGGCACCAGCTCGACCAGCCGGGCCCGCTCGCTCACCGTGCCGCCCTGATCGTGCAGCGACTTGGTGCTCCACATGACCGGCGTCAGCACGAAGAGCATGAGCGTCATGCTGCCGAGGATCGGCGCGATATCGCGGTAGCGGGTGCTGAAGATGCCGAAGGCGATGGACACCCACATGGCATTGAGGAACAGCAGCAGAATGCCCGGAATCGCCAGGATGGCCGTCCAGTGCAGATCCCGCAAGACGCCGAAGCCCACCAGCATGACCAGATAGATCACCAGGTTGTGCGCGAAGAACAGGAACTGCCGCCACACCAGGCGATACACGTGCACGCTCAGTGCCGACGGCAGCTGTTTGATCAGGCCCTCATTGGCGACGAAGACATCGGAGCCCTCGAGAATGCTGGCATTGATGACATTCCAGACGATCAGGCCGACCGTCACATAGGGCAGGTAGGTGTGCAGCGGCTGATGGAACAGGGTGGCGTAGAGGAAACCCATGGCCGCTGCCTGCACACCGGTAGCGATGGTGATCCAGAAGGGACCCAGCACCGAGCGCCGATACCGCTGTTTGATGTCCTGCCAGCCGAGCGACAGCCACAGCTCGCGCTGCGAGAATCCGTCCCGGAAGTCCTTGAACGCGCGACGGAACGTCTGAGAGTCCGACACTAGCGGCACCGGGGAATTATCCGGCGCAGCCTCGGTAGTCACCGAGTCGGGGGGAGCGGCAGCAGGCACAGCACCCGACCTTATCTAATAGCTCTACCTTTGCGACGAGAAGCTGTGCCCAACTTGCCCCTCCGCTGCGCTCCGGGGCGGGTTCGCGGCGCTGGAGGTCTCGTTCTTCCCTCCCTCCGCCTCCCCCGCTTCGCTCCTCCGGCTCCACTCAGTCCAGAACGAGACGCGCCGCGAACCTGCAGGTCGACCGCTTACAGGTACTGTCCGCCGCCCGAGCTCGGCCCGCCGCGCGGGTCGCCGCCGTGGCTCATGCCCGGGGGCAGGGCCTGGCGCATCTGCTCGAGCTGGGCGCGGGCCGCCATCTGCTGGGCGAACAGCGCGGTCTGAATGCCGTGGAACAGGCCCTCGAGCCAGCCCACCAGCTGGGCCTGGGCGATGCGCAGTTCCGCGTCGGAGGGGATGGTGTCGTCGGTGAAGGGCAGGGCCAGCCGCTCGAGTTCCTCGCGGAGTTCCGGGGCCAGGCCGGTTTCCAGTTCGCGGATGGAGGTGCGGTGGATCTCGCGCAGGCGGGTGCGGGAGGCGTCGTCCAGCGGTGCGTGCCGGACCTCTTCGAGCAGCTGCTTGATCATGGTGCCGATGCGCATGACCTTCGCGGGCTGCTCGACCATGTCCGCGAGCGACTCCGGATCTCGCGAGTCGTCCGTCTCGTCCGAATTATCCGCACCGACAAGCTGTCCGGTGATCTCCACCGGTTCGCCGCCGATCTGCGCCGCCGCCGGGATGAACAGCGGCTTTCCCTCGGGGCCGAGCACGACGATGGATTCCGGCACCCCATCCGATTGCGTCATGCCCCCCATCCTGCCCAATGCGGCCCGAACCTGCCCAGCGCCACCCCAGTTCGCAATACCTGGTCGTCCGAAATGAGGCCTGAAACATGCCGGACGTCCGCTCCGATGTTCCACGGCCGAGTGACCGACCACCTGGCGGTTCGCGGCCCGTCCCGGGCTGGACTGCGCTCCACCACCCAGCGCTTGGAGCGGAAACGGGAGCGAAGCGGAGGAGCGGAGGAGGGAAGACCGGGACCTTCAGGGCCGCGAACCCTGCCGGAGCGAAGCGGAGGCAATCAAACACTGCCTACCGTTACCCAGTTGTGCCCTCTCCCTTTAGAGTGGCCAGCATGACTTACGACGTCGCACGGGTGCGGGGCCTCATACCGTCCCTGGGCGACGGCTGGATCCACCTCGACCCGCAAGCGGGCATGCTGGTCCCGGATTCGGTATCCCGGGCCGTCTCAACGGGTTTCCGGACCTCCGCCTTCTCCCATACGAACCGGCATGGCGCGGCCAAGCGCAGTGCCGCGATCCTGGAGGCGGCCCGTGAGGCCGTCGCCGATCTGGTCGGCGGCGATCCGGCGGGTGTGGTGCTCGGACCCGATCGCGCGGTACTGCTGGCCTGGCTGGCCGAATCGCTGAGCTCCCGGCTGGGTCTGGGCACCGGGATCGTGCTGTCGCGCCTGGATGACGAGGCCAATGTCGCGCCGTGGCTGCGCATCGCGAATCGCTATGGCGCGCATGTGCGCTGGGCCGAAGTCGAGATCGAGACCTGCGAAATGCCGGCCTGGCAGTTCGAGGAACTCATCGGACCCACCGCCCGGCTGGTGGCGCTGACCGCCGCCTCACCCATCGTGGGCTCCGCGCCCGCGGTGCGGGTGGCCGCGGACCGGGTGCACGAGGTCGGCGGTTTACTGGTCGCCGACTGCTTCGGGGCCGCGCCCTACGCGCTCATCGATATCGACGAACTCAATGCCGACGTGATCGCGCTCAGCGCACCCGCCTGGGGCGGCCCGCAGATCGGCGCACTGGTCTTCCGTGATCCCGCGTTCCTGGACCGGATTCCGTCCATGTCGCTCAATCCCTATGCCAAGGGCGCGGAACGGCTCGAGGTGGGCGGCCACCAGTACGCGCTGCTGGCCGGGCTCACCACCTCCATCGACTATCTGGCCGGGCTGGACGAGCGCGCCACCGGCACCCGCCGCGAGCGCCTGGAGATGTCGATCACCTCGCTGCAGGACCACCACGATTCGCTGTTCGAGGATCTGATGGCGGTACTGGACACCATCCCCAACCTGACCGTCATCGGCCGGGCCTCCACCCGCATCCCGACGGTGAGCTTCACCATCGCGGGCATGCAGGCGGAGAAGGTCTCGGCCAAGCTGGCCGATGCCCGCATCGGCACGCTCAGCGGCTCGCACGGCGGCAGCCGCCTCCTCGACGCCCTGGGCGTCAATGACGAAGGCGGTGCCGTGACCATCGGACTCGCGCCCTACACAACGAGATTCGAGATCGAGCAGCTGGGCCGCGCGCTCGCGGCGCTCGACACCTAGGGCTCCCGGATCTGCAGGACCACCTTGCCGACGGTCTCGTCGGAGTCCAGCAGGCGGTGGGCCTGCGCGGCGTCGGTGACCGGAATCTCGGCCGACACCACCGGCACCACGGTCCCGTCGGACACCAGCGGCCACAGGTGGCGGCGCAACTCGGTGATGATCTCCGCCTTCGACCCGCGTCCGGTCTCGGGCCGCCGCCGCAGATTGGTGGCGTGAATCGCACCCCGCTTGGCCAGCAGCGCACCGAGATTCAATTCCGCCTTCACCCCGCCCTGCATGCCGATCACCACCAGGTGCCCGTCCTCGGCCAGCGCCTCGACGTTCCGTTCCAGATACGCCGCGCCCATATTGTCGAGAATGATGTCCGCGCCGGGATATTCGCTGTGCAGCGTGGTCACGAAATCGTGCTCGCGGTAATTGATCAGCACCGTCGCGCCCAATTCCCGGCACCGCTCCAGCTTGAACTGCGAGCCCGCCGTGACCGCCACCCGCGCGCCCAGCGCCCGCGCCACCTGGATGGCGTGCGTGCCGATTCCGCTGCCACCCCCGTGAATCAGCAGCAATTGCCCGCTGTGCAGGCCCGCGGTCATCACCAGATTGGACCAGACCGTGGCCGCCACCTCCGGCAGTGCGGCCGCCGCGGCCACGTCCAGCCCCTCCGGCACCGGGAGCACCTGGGTCGCGGGCACGAGCACCCGCTCGGCGTAGCCGCCACCGGACAGCAGCGCGCACACCCGATCCCCGGCCCGCCAATCCCGCACCCCGGCACCGACTTCCGCGACCACGCCGGACACCTCCAGCCCCAGGATGTCGCTGGCCCCGGGCGGCGGCGGGTAGAAACCCTGCCGCTGCAACAGGTCCGCGCGATTCACCCCCGCGGCCACCACATCGATCGCAACCTCGCCCGGTCCGGGCGCGGGCAAGTCCTCCACCTGCGCCCATTTCATGACCTCGGGCCCACCGAAACCGTCGAGCGTCACCGCATACATGAAAACGAGCGTACGACCGGAGATCACCGATTAGTGTCAGGCTCTCCTCGGCGTCGGCACAGCATCCGCTCAGCATCGGCCGTCACCGTGGAACGGAGGGATTCGAAAGGAGATTCCATGATCACCACCCTGTCCGGCCTCGGCGGCATGATCATCCTGGCGGCCATGGCGATGTCGGGCTTCGTCGCGGAGGACGCGCCGCGCGCCCTGGTCCGCGTGCGCAAGCGCTGACCGCGTCCGGCATTTACCGACCGAAACCGACATTTCCGGACCCGAAAGTTACGCTCCGGGAAAGTAACTTCGACCCCCTCCGCGCGGGGGTGGAAGGTACTAGCGTTCCGGGGCATGAGCAGTTTCGTCGATTTCCAGAACGAGATCTATCTCTCCGGCCTGGCGGGCACGGTCCCGGCGCTACCGATGACGGCGGCGGGTCTGGAAGAGCGGGCTCGGGAAGTGCTGGATCCGGCGGCCTTCGCTTATGTGGCGGGCAGCGCGTCCGCCGAGCGCACCGCGCACGCCAATCTCGCCGCCTTCGAGAAATACCGGCTGCTGCCGCGCATCCTGCGCGGCGCGAGCGGCCCGGGGGCGCGCGATCTTTCGGTGGAGGTGCTCGGAACCCATTTGGCCGCACCGATTCTCACCGACCCGGTGGGCGTACTCGGCCTGCTGCACGAGCGCGGCGAGACCGTGGTCGCCGAGGTGACCCGGGAACTGGGCATCGGCATGTGCCTGTCCACCGCCGCCTCCTCCACCATCGAGGAGGTGGGTGAACGGGCCGGGGACTGGTGGTATCAGCTGTACTGGCCCAACGACACCGAGCTGGCCCGCTCCTTCGTGGAACGCGCCGAGAAGTCCGGGGCCAAGGCCATTGTCGTCACCGCGGACACCCCCAGCCTGGGCTGGCGGCCCCGCGATCTGCAGCTCGGGCACCTGCCGTTCCTTCAGGGCAAGGGCATTGCCAACTACTTATCCGATCCGGTCTTCCGCGCCAGGCTCGCCGCCCCGCCCGAGCAGAGCGCCGAGGCGCTGCAGGCGGCGGTCCTCACCTGGATCGGACTTTTCGGGAATCACGGTCTGCGCCCGGCCGATATCGCCCGGCTGCGCGACTGGACCGAACTGCCCATCGCCGTGAAGGGCGTGCTGCACCCCGACGACGCGCGCCAGGTGGTGGACGCCGGTGCGGACGCGGTGGTGGTGAGCAATCACGGCGGCCGCCAGGTGGACGGCGCGGTCGGCGCGCTCGATGCTCTGCCCACCATTGTCGCCACCGTCGGCGATCGCGCGGATGTGCTGTTCGACTCCGGGATCCGCACCGGCTCCGATGTCATGATCGCGCTCTCGCTGGGCGCCAAGGCGGTGCTCTACGGCCGGCCCTGGGTGTACGGTCTGGGCCTGGCCGGGGCCGACGGGGTGCGGCACGCGCTGCGCACCCTGCTCGCGGATTTCGATGCGGCCATGGGGCTTTCGGGCTGCACCAGCCTGCACGACCTGAGTCGCACCATGATCTCCTCGTACCGCGTTTAGCGCCGCGCCGGGGAGGAACACTGCTCTGGGAAGAGTGCGTCCGGGCCGCCGAGCGGAGGAGGGGCGATCAACCGCCGTCACAACACCGAGCGTGCGGCCGTCGACACTGGTGGCCGGATCTCGGCCGAACCCAGGTGGCTCACCCCCGAACAGCAGCGGGCGTGGCGGGCCTACATGGACGGCAGCCAGCGCCTGATGGCCGACCTCAACCGCCAGCTGCAACGCGACTGCGACCTCTCCTTCGCCGACTACCGCATCCTGGTGCAGCTCTCCGAGGCGCCGGGCCGCGCGCTGCGCATGAGCGATCTCGCCGTCGGCGTGCTCTCCTCCCGCAGCCGCCTCACCCACCAGATCCGCCGCATGGAGGCCCAGCGGATGGTCCGCCGCATCGCCTGCGAGGACGATGGCCGCGGCGTGCTGGCCCAGCTCACCGACGAGGGCCTGCGCCGCCTGCGCGCCGCCGCCCCCGGTCACGTGGCCGCCGTCCGCCGCTTCTTCGTGGACCTGCTCACACCCCAGCAGCTGGCCGCCGTCGCCGCCGCCCTCGACCTGGTGAACCTGGCCGCCGACCACCGCGCCGGTGCCCGGGAGATAGCCGATCTCGATTGACCGATCCGCCGGAACCAGAAGTGGGAGGCAGACCGCACGCGCCATCAGCTACCATCAGTCGCCTGGAAGCGTGGCAGAGCGGCCGAATGCACTCGCCTTGAAAGCGAGCGTTGTGAAAGCAACCGGGGGTTCAAATCCCTCCGCTTCCGCCATTTCTTATCGATGATGAGGTGTGTGCGTGCGCGGTTGGATCGGTATGGGTCTGGCCGTTCTCGCGCTTCACCTTCTCGGCTGGGGCACCCTGCTGTTGTTCGTGGTGCCCGGCCATCACGTGGTGCAGGGCTCGGTCTTCGGGGTCGGGCTCGGGATCACCGCCTACACCCTGGGCATGCGGCACGCCTTCGACGCAGACCACATCGCCGCCATCGACAACACCACGCGAAAACTGGTGGCGGAGAACGGTCGTGCGCGCTCGCACACCGTCGGCTTCTGGTTCGCGCTCGGGCACTCCAGCATCGTGTTCGTCATGGTGGCGCTGCTGGCGTTCGGGGTGCGGGCGCTGGCCGGGTCGCTGGAGAATCAGGGGTCGGGCCTGCACGAGTGGACCGGGCTGTGGGGGACGACCGTTTCCGGGAGCTTCCTCATCGCCATCGGATTGCTCAATCTCGTTTCGCTGATCGGGATTTGGCGGGTGTACCGGCGCATGCGCGGCGGCGACCTCGACGAGGCGGCGCTGGAACGGGCGCTCGCCGAGCGCGGCCTGCTCAACCGGTTCCTCGGGCCGGTCATGCGGCTGGTGCGCAAGCCCTGGCAGATGTATCCGGTCGGCCTGCTGTTCGGGCTCGGCTTCGACACCGTCACCGAGGTCGGCCTGCTGGTCATCGCGGGCGGCGCGGCCGCCACCGGGCTGCCCTGGTACGCGATTCTGGTGCTGCCCCTGCTGTTTTCGGCGGGCATGGCGCTGTTCGACTCGCTCGACGGCGCGTTCATGAGCCACGCCTACGACTGGGCCTTCGCGCGGCCGGTCCGCAAGATCTACTACCACCTGGTGATCACCGGCCTCTCGGTGGCGGTGGCGCTGCTCATCGGCGTGCAGGAGATCGTCTCGATCTTCGTCGAAAAGCTGGAGATCACATCGGGTTTCGTGGCCTGGATCGGGAACCTGGACCTGGGCGCCCTCGGCTACATCATCGTCGGGCTGTTCGCACTCACCTGGGCGGCGGCGCTCGCGGTCTGGCGTTTCACCGATATCGAGACGCGCTGGGAACGCGATCTCGCCGCCGACTGATCGTTTCTGGTAAATGTGGCTGAGTGGTCAGCCGCAGCGCGCGTCGCCTCCTCGGTGCCCTTGCAGGTGTCGTGCTGCTGGCGGGTGCGGTCGTCACCGAATCAGCTCCGGCCCTGACGGATCCGCCCGTCGAGACCGGCTCCAATGAGGAATCCGCGCCCGGCGTGGATCCCGTGCATCCCGGGCGGGCGCGCATCGACCGCGTGGAGCCCCTCTCCGGCAACCTCTTCGACGTCTTCGTCGCCTCCCCGGCCATGGGCCGCACCGTCCAGGTCCAGGTGCTGCTCCCCGCGCGCCGCGACTCGCCGCGCCCCACCGTCTACATGCTCGACGGCCGCAGCGCAGCCGCCGAGGTCAACAATTGGACCGCGCGCGGCGGCGCGCTGTCCTTCTTCGCCGACAAGAACGTGAACGTGGCCTTCACCCTCGGCGGCCCCGCCAGCTACTACACCGATTGGCTGCACAGCGATCCCAAGCTCGGCACCCATCGCTGGGAGACCTTCCTGACCCGCGAACTGCCCCCGCTCATCGACGCCCGCTTCGACGGCGACGGCATGAACGGCCTCGAGGGCGTCTCCATGGGCGCGGAGGCCGCCATGATGCTCGCCACCCGCAATCCGGGCCTCTATCGCGCCGTGGCGGCCCACAGCGGCTGCTACGCAATGAGTTCCGACTTCGGCCAGGCCCAGGCGCGCGCCGTGGTCGGCACCTTTGGCGGCGACCCGGACAATATGTTCGGCCCGTCCGACGATCCGCAGTGGGCCGCCCACGACGTCCTCGGTCACGCGGAAGCCCTGCGCGGCAAGGCCGTCTACCTGTCCTCCGGCAACGGCATGCCCGGCGAGCACGACACCCCCGGCAATCCGGATCTGCGCAACGCGGTGCTGTTCGGCGGGCCCATCGAGGCGGGAGCCGACATGTGCACCCGCCAATTGGCCGACAGGCTGGCGCAATTGGGCATTCCGGCAACGGTGAACCGCCGACCCACCGGAACCCACTCCTGGCCCTACTGGGCCGACGAACTGCCCCGCTCCTGGCCCACGATGGCGGCTGGGCTCGGCGTGGGTTAGCCGACCGTCGCCTCAATGTCTCGGCGTATGCCAAAGTGACAACGTATTTCGCGACGGTAGGGGTAACTCACCGGGTACGTCCAAAATCGGGTTGGCTCTCAACCGCCGGCCCGCGTTCTCGACGTCGACGGCTCTCAGCCGTGCGCTGAAGGCCCGGAGAGGCGGAATTGTGCCACGATCTCCGGGTCGGTGGCGAAGCGCAGGAAGGCGTCGTTCTCGTGCGGGTCGCCCGCGGTGACGCGCACGCCGTCGGTGCCGTAGGGCCGGATGATGACCCCGGCTTCGGTACTGGCGGCGCCGTATTCGGCGCTGCGGTCGCCCAGCGGCAGCCAGACGAAGTTGGAGTGGCTCACCGGCACCCGGTAGCCGGCTGCCAGCAGCGCGTCACGGATGCGATCGCGTTCGGCCACAACGGCATCGGTGCGCTCCAATAGCTCGTGCCGGGCCTCCAGCGAGGCGATGGCCGCGGCCTGCGCCACCCGGCTCACGCTGAACGGGATGTGCACCTTCATCAGCGCGGTGATCACCTCGGGCGCGCCGACCGCGTACCCGACGCGCAGCCCGGCCAGGCCGTACGCCTTCGAAAACGTGCGCAGCACCAGCACATTGGGCCGGGTGCGGCCCAGCTCGACGCCGTTGGGGAAGTCCTCGGCGGGCATGCGCAGGTACTCGAAGTAGGCCTCGTCCAGCACCACCAGCACGTCGGTCGGGACCTTGTCGAGGAACTCGACGATCTCGGCCTTGCCGCGCGCGGTACCGGTCGGATTGTTCGGGTTGCAGACGAATACCACCCGGGTGTTCGGGGTGATGGCGGCCGCCAAAGCGTCCAGATCGTGGGTGAATTCACCATCCAGCGGCACCTGCACCGCCTTGGCCCCCGCCACCTGCGTGACGATCGGGTACGCCTCGAACGAGCGCCAGGCGAACAGCACCTCGTCGGTGGGATTGCGGCAGGTGATCTGCACCAGCTCCTGGCACAGCGCCACGCTGCCGCACCCGGCCGCCACGTTCTCCAGCTCCACGCCCAGGAAATCCGCGATGGCGCCGCGCAATTCGATGGAGTGGTTGTCCGGGTACCGGTTGGACAGCTCGACCGCCTCGGCGATGGCCTTGGTCACCGACGGCAGCGGCGGGAAGGTGGTCTCGTTGCTGGCCAGCTTCACCGCGCCGGGGTGGGTCTTCCCGGCGACGTACGCGGGGATGGCATCGAGGTCCGGGCGAATGTGCGCGCTCACCCCTCCACCCTATGTCCCGGCTGTTTCCGGCCGCCTCGGGGTGTGAGCCCGGTTGCTCGAATGCCGCTCGGCCGGAATATCTCCGGAATACCGGACCCCCGGAAAGATTTATCGCGTTTTTACCTAGCGCAACTACAGTGGCCCTATGTCGGGCATCTATCGAGAACACGCCCCTGTGCACGACACCAGCACCGTTCCGCTCACGGTGCTCGAGCCCGAGGGACACGCTCGCGGCGGCATCGTGGTGTTGCACGAATCACGTGAATTCACCGAGCCATTGCTGGAACTCATGCACGCGCTCGCCGCGGACGGCTGGACCGTCCTGGCACCCGATCTCTTCCATCGGCCCGCCAACGGCAACACCCCCGACCGCGTCTTCGGCGAAGACCTGTTCGCCGATTTCGACGTCTGCTTCGACTGGCTCACCGGGCACGGCGTCTACCGCGACTGCATCGGCGTACTCGGCTTCGACTCCGCCGGCACCGCCGCCGCCCTGGTCGCCACCAACCGCCGTGTCGGCGCGGCCATCAGCATCGCCGCCCCCGGCATCGAGACACCCCTCACCCCGCAGGCCGTCGCCCTGCTCGCCGCCGCCCCCAACCTGAAGGCCCCCTGGCTCGGCCTCTTCGGCGAGGACGACCCCCTCACCCCGCTCGACCAGGTCGACCGCCTCCGCGATGCCGCCGCCCGCGCCGACGTCGCCACCCTCGTGGTCACCTACCCCGGCCTGCACCACCGCCCCGACCACCCCGGCTTCGACCCGTCCGCCCTCGACGACGCCTACGTCCTCGACGCGCAGGCCAGAATCTACGAATGGTTCGACTCCCACCTACGCTGACCAGCCGATTTGGCCTATTGGTCACCCGCTGTGTAATCTTCTGTCCCGGCGGTTCGAAAGGAACCGGTGCCCTCGAAGAGGGGCACCAGGAGGCGTGCCAGAGCGGCCGAATGGGACTCACTGCTAATGAGTTGTCCCTTCACGGGGACCAGAGGTTCAAATCCTCTCGCCTCCGCCACCACTCGGTACGCCGAGTGAACAAACTGAATAATCCTGCGCCCGTAGCTCAACGGATAGAGCATCTGACTACGGATCAGAAGGTTGGGAGTTCGAGTCTCTCCGGGCGCGCAAGAAGAAGACCCTGACCAGGCATTATCGGTCAGGGGCTTCTTGGTTCGGCGGGCATTATTTGACCTCCACCAAGAATATGCCAAGAATTCGCGGCCAAACGTTCCACCTGCTGGCTGCCGTCAGACCAGCCTTGAGTAAGGCCGATGCGGTGCATACTGCTTCGGGTGACTGATGCGTCCGATCCATGGGTGGTGGTGCTCACTCGCATTGGGGAGGAGGGCTGGATCCAGGACGACGTCCGGGCGTGGCTACGCAAGTGGGGTATCGACTGGAATCCGTTCACAGATGAGGAAGCCCGGTACGACACCTACTGCACAAGAGATTCGAGCACGGTCGCCCGCACCTTCTCGGTGCGGGGAAGCAAGCTGCGCCGACTGGGGCTGAGTTGAGAAGTCCTCGCCGCGATGTGGCTCCCTCCCATCATCGACAACTCCCTAGGCGCAGGACTCGATTCATGACTGCGCCCGACGACTTGCAGGACATGCTCCCGGTGCCGCAGACCGTGGCGCGGCCCGTCGTGGACTGGGGAGCCGTCGAGCGGCAGGTTGGAACGGCCCTGCCGGAGGACTACAAGCGATTGGTCGACACTTATGGCGAATCCGAGTTCTCTTCGATCGTGCGGCTGTCCGTGCCGAATGCCACTGCACCCTCACTTGATCTGGCCGGGTGGATCCGGGACGCGCGTGAACGTCTGGAGAATCCGGACCTGCCCCCGGAATGCGATCACATCCCCGACGGGTTCACCCTCGACCCGCAATCGTTGACCGCGTGGGGCAAACTCGCCGACGGCGGATACTGCCTGTGGCACTCAACCGGAGCCGACCCGAATGCCTGGCCCATCGTGGTCGGCAGCAAGACCCACAGCCGCTGGGGCTTCTACGAGGGCACCGCCACCGAGTTCTTGAAAGCGATGCTCACTCAAACGCTTCCACCGCAGCGCCTGTTCGACGAGTTCGCGGACATGGTCGACGAATTCGGCATCTACTGCGACTTCTACTTCCACGGACGGAAGATCGGCACCGTCGACGCGGACTGATGCCTTGGGTCAGTGTCCGGGTTTCCGTGGGTCTGGGAACCCGAGTTCGGTGTACCCGGGTGCGCGTTTGCGTAGCGAGGAGGCGATCACGGGGGTGAGGACGTCGTGGTAGTCGTGAACGGTCGCGGTGGTCTTGCCGGGGTGGGAGCGGGTGATGCGTCCGGCGTATTGGACGAGGCGGCCCTTGAACGAGACGGGTGCGGCGAGAAACAGCGTGTCGAGGGCAGGGCAGTCGAAGCCTTCGCCGATGTAGGAGCCGGTACCGACGAGCAGCAGCGGGGCACCGCTGGCTGCGCGCGTTGCGATCGATTCGATGATGGCCTGGCGTTCACGGGCTTTCGTCCCGCCGCGCAGGGTGATGATGTCGTCGCAGCCAGCGGCGGTGAGGTGTTTGGCGAGTGCGTCGACGTGGTCGACCCAGGTGGTGAGGACCAGAATGTTGGCACCCGCCTGATGCGCGTCGAGGACATCGGTGACGATCTGTTTCAGGCGGTCGTCGTCAGCGACGAGTGCGCGGTAGATCTCGGCGATCCCGCCGGGCTGGCTGGGATCGGCGTCGCCGTCATAGGCGAATTGGGTTGGGTGCACGTGGAGAACTCGATGCGGTGCGGGCGCGTCGCCGCTCGCCGGCAGCTGGCCTGCTGCGGGTGCGTCGATAGTGTGGGTGTGTGAGCCGAGTTGGTGGTAGATGAGGTCGTCGAGTTGGTCGCGCCGGTATGGGGTGGCGGTGAGACCGAGCCAGTAGCGGGCGGGGATCTGGTTGAGGACCTCGGTGAAGGCGGAGGCGGCGATGTGGTGGCATTCGTCGACCACGACGAAGCCGTAGTCGCGGGTGAGCTCATCGACATTGGCGCGGCGGGCGAGGGTGGGTAACAGGGCGACGTCGATTACCCCGGTGGTTTTGGAGCGGCCCCCGCCGATCTGTCCGCATTTGATGCCGAGGTATTCGAGGATCCGGGTTCGCCATTGGTCGGCGAGGGCTTTGCGGTCCACGAGGATCAATGTCGACCTGGCGCGGGAAGCGATTGCCGCGCAGGCGATCACGGTCTTTCCGGTACCGGGCGGCGCAACCAGCACGCAGGTGTCCTGGGATTCGATGGCGTGCAACGCGGTGTGCTGTTCGGGCCGCAGCTCGCTCGCGCAGGTGAAGGATTGCTCGCTGCCGCCGATGCGGTTGTCGTCGATATTCAGTGTGCTGTCGGCAGATTCGACGAGGGTGGTGAGCAGGGCAAGTAGTCCGCGGGGCAGGATCAGGTCGCCGTCGAGGGTTTCGTCGTAGCTGCGCAGGAATCGTGGTGTGTCCCAGGTGCTTCGGCGGGCGCGCTGGCGGGTATAGAACTCCGGATTCGGGATGGAGGCGGCGTGCTTGACCGCTGAGATCATGGCCGGGCCGAGATCGGCAATGCTCAGCTGGAGCCGCGCCTCGAACGTTGCACGGATGATCGGTGCCGGGCGGGGCACGATCTTCGACGAGGTCGGTAGCTGAAGCCGCCGGACATTGTGGCCGACCTTCGGTTCGCTGAGTCCGGCGGCCAGTGCGTCGACCTGTTTCGGCGACAGCCGGGGGATGCTCGACAGGTACGCCCACTGGTCGTCGAACGGTTCGAGGGTGGCCGGATCCAAGAACAGCGTGGTTCCGTGTCGGCGTCGGGTGCCGTTGAGTGGTGCGGCGATCAGATTGCCCATGCCGCGGCCGGTATGGGTGTCCTGCGACGGGAACAGCCGGTCGTAGCTGGACAGACTCATGCTGCCGCGCAGCTGAATTGCCTCGGCGAGCAGGCCGGTAGCGATCCGCCGCGCCGTGGTCGCGGGTGTGGGTTCGGCAAAGAAGATCCAGACATGCGCGCCACGCCCGGACTGGGACACCTCGAGCGCTGCTGGAATGTCTTTGGCGCGAGCGGCTTTCAGGAATGCCAGCGCATCGAGCATGGCCGCGCTCTTGTCGAAGTCCGCCGCTACCCACCAGCAGGTGTCATCGTCGGTGAGCGGGTACAGGCCGACGTGGTGATCGCCGCGCAAATGACCGGCGATGACGTCGTCTGTGAGCGGCAGATACGGCGCTTCCGCCCGCGACCTGCCTTTGCTCCATCGGCCTCGGATGGCAGGCATCCAACCCGAACGGCCGTCACGGCGGTTCTCCCAGCGGAGCGCGTAGACGTCGTCGCGGCAACCGAAAAGGTCGAGATAGAACCGGACCTTGGCTTCCGGACTGGAACGCATGTCGACCGGCGTACCCACCGCTGTCTGGTCCGGAGCGGCGGCACGAGCCTGCTGCTCGGTCAGATCGAGCAGACGGCGCAGACGAGCGGTCTCCGCACGGAGGCTTTCGAGTTCTCCGGGATAGCGTTCCACGAGCAACCAGTCTGCCGTGCACTGCCCTGCTCGTCGACGGTGTGTGAGGGACATCGTGAGACACCGCATCCTGTTGAGGGGGATTTTCAGCGGAATCGCATGCTGCCGTGAGGTTTCCGGATTATTGGGTGCCGGTCACCGGTAGGGTCTGGAGACGTCGGCACCGTCACCTGAGGAGCAAGGACAGGATTCTGAAGGCGATCAAGAATTCGCAGCGAGCTGCGGCCGGTCCACTCGAGGAGTTGATCTATCGCGCCGGTGAGCTCAAGGCGGAACTGGTGGCGTTCGCGCAAAGTTCGCGTTTCGACAGGCAGTTGACCGCCGCGCTGATCGACGCCGCCGACGATCAGGGCTATTTGGACGAAGACCTGGCGATTCTGACCGTCGATCATTTCGCGCTGCAGCATCGACTGCCCGACGGTCGTACCGTCGTCGAACGGTTTGTCGCTCAACATCGTCCGCCGCTGTCCGGCGGTGATCGGGAGCTGCTGCTGGGATGGCGCGACGTCGTCGAGGGATGCTTCGAGGTGAGGCTCGTCGATGGGGTCGAGATTGTGCTGCACAACCTGATCGACGACCTGGTCTACCGCGTCTATTCGAATCTCGGGGCTGCGCCGTTCGCTCGTCTGCGAAAGGGCATGTTCGCCATCGCCAGGATTGTGCCCCTGTCGCAGGATGCTGATGCGTGGCTCGTCAGCGGAAATTTCGTGGCGCTCCCCAAATCCGCGGTGCGCCAAGTAGCGCAGAACGCCCTGACCATACTGACCGCGCATTCGGAGTTGTTGCGCCGCAACCCCGAGCTGCTGCGGCGAGCCTGGGAGATGCAGGCGCAGGACCGCGCGGATTTCATCGACCTGTTCGGCGGCGACCTGGTGGTGCTGCCGGTGGAGGAGTTCCGGGAGGGACTGAGCGAGCATTACCGGCGACGCCGGCAGAAGGCACTCGCGGGTCTCGACGACAAGGCGGCCAAGCGCGCCGCCGCGGCCGGACCGACTCCTGACATGCTTGCCGAACTGCCCGAGCAGCTGTGGGACGCGGAGACGGTCGGCGTGATCTACGACGAGGTCGAAGGGCTCAACTTCTATGGCGACTTCGGTCGGCTGGAGGCCCTGTTCGCCGATCCCGCGCTCGCCGGCGACCGGACCTACCTCGCGGTGCTGCGCGGCTATCTGCGTGACGATTCCGTTTCCACACTGCCGATCCGGCGTCTGGTCGAGCGTCATCGGGAAGGGGCCGATCCGGTGTTCCGTAAGTTGTTGGGAAAGCCCGGATTCTGTTGGGACCGCGACGGAGAAGCTCTGCTGCGCCGTCGCAAGAAGGAATTCTTCGATCGCGCGCCGACGCCCAGCATCTCCGTCGTCGGCGAGCGTCTGGCCGAACTTCTCCGTCGCAACCGATAGGCCACGAGATGGGCAGGCTCACAGAAGCGCAGCTGCGGGCCATGGTCGAAGAAGCCACAGTGGACGCCTACGGCGACGAAGAACAGCTGGTCGGCTTCTACACCATGATCGTCGACCACCTGGAGACCCCTTTCGAGGTGGAGGTCTTCGGGTTGACGGTCACCGTCAGCTCGATCGACTTGCTGGCTGGCAGTGGGATTGTCGCCATCTGCACCCACGGGCGGTCCCGCCAGGCAATCGGCATTCTCGACCTCCCCTTGCCCTCGCCTCCTCCGAGCGGAGCCGAATGGATCGAGGCGTACCGACATTGGGCACGCTGAAATTGTGTAGGTTCAGGGCGGAAAGATGAAGGTCGCAATACCGACCGATCTCACTGCCCACCCGGCTGAGCGAGCAAACCCGCACGAGGTCGGCGCGCCCCGAAATCAAGCTCAGGTCGTGGACTCTGCCGCGTTGGTGTCGAAGGTCGCCACTCCCAAACCTCTCCACGCGTCGAGGAGGCGTTTGTCACCCGAGGCGGCGACGAGATCGGTGTCCTCCAACTGTTCGGCCGATGCGCAGTGGACCGCGTCGTAGCCGCGCAGCGCCAGGGTGCCCGCCAGTTGTGCTGCGCGCAGGATCAGGGGTTCGTCCACTTCGACTACATCTATCTGTGGCCAGAGTTGGTCGAGGAGTCGTCGACCGGCCGCACGCCCGGTTTCGTCGAGGCGTGCCATGCGGTCGGCTTGTGCCAGTGCGGCAGCGGTTTCGACGTAGAGCATCCGGCTTGACACCACGGCGGCGGCGTCATTCCAGCATCGGCGGCAGGGCCGGACTGTTCGGCTCCTCGATCAACAGGCCGTACGAACGCCGATGTGTCCCGGTATCCGATCATCGGCGCTGCTCGTCGATCAGCTGACTGACGATGCCTTTCCCACGGACGGGCGTGGGCGCCGGCTGCTTCTTCTTGCGTGCCGCTTGGATTCGCCCTTCGGCCCGCAGCTGTTCGAGTCTGGTCGGCTGCTCGACGGGAACTATGCGGGCGATCGGCCGTCCGTGATCGGTGATGGTAACGGTGCGGCCGGAGCGAACTTCGGCCAGGTGACGGGTGAGGCTGTCGCGGAGTTCTCGAATTCCGACGTCCATGATCAAACCCCTATGTCGCCATATTTCGGTGATGAATTATGGCCGTAAATTGGGTTCGATGTGATGGTCTTCTCGGCCGTTGTGGCCGGTCGCGCGTTGGCGGTGCCCGCTGTGTGCTGGCAGATCTTCATCCCGATCAGACCCGCACCGTGCCACAGCGTGGTACGGTGTATCTATGGCTGTCCCGGAAATGTCCCCGCCGACCGAGGTCAGCGTCCGGCAATTTGTCAACGACTCCGGTGCCGTGACCCGCGGGCTGCGGGAAGGTCGGAAATACCTGCTCACCATCAATGGTGAGCCGTTGGCCGAGGTAACGCCGATCAGGCGACACCGCTTCGTCCGCACCAGCCAGGCCCAGACGATGTTCGCTACCGCTCCCACGCTGGACTACGAGGAGTTGCGGCGTGACCTGGATACGGCCGTCACCGACGAGTTGTCCGAGGACCCGTTCGAAGGGACCGGCCTGTGAACGATCCCCTGGCGAGGGGCGTGCTCGACACGAGCATCGTCGCCGCGTTGTCGGTTTTCGATCCGGCCGAACTGCCCGTCGAATCCGCTATCACCGCGGTCACCTTGGGCGAACTGTCACGGGGACCGTATGCCACCGACGATCCGATCAAGCGCGCTCGCCGGATTGCGGTGTTGCAGCACACGGAGGCGACGTTCGGAGAGGCGCTGCCCTACGACAGCGAAGCCGCGCGCATCTTCGGGCTGATCTGCGCTTCGGTATATGCGATCGGCCGACAGCCGCGACGCCGGACGGCCGACCTCATGATCGCCGCCACCGCTGCGCGCAACGGGCTGCCGCTGTACACGACCAATCCGAAGGACTTCGAGGGCCTCGACGGCCTCGTCACGATCGTGCCGGTCAGTCGTCCCGCCGGGGCTACCGGCTGACCGGACGGAGTCGGTCGTGAACCCGAGCGAGGTGCAAACCGGCGACCTCGACACAGGGCGGCCGGCTGCATGGAATCGACACTCGCTCATGCGGTGGCGGGGTGTACGGACTCGACCTATCCCCAAAATTTCCCCAAGAATTCGGGGTGCGCTTTGCGTGATTTCCCGGTCCAAACCCGCAGGGTGTGCAGGTCCGTCGTTCTTACCGACTTGAACTGACAACTGCGGGTTTGTGCCGAAATCCTGCACACCACCGGCACGTTGATCGAAACTCTCGATCAGAAGGTTGGGAGTTCGAGTCTCTCCGGGCGCGCAAGGCAACGGCCCCACACCGAATCGGTTTGGGGCCGTTGTCATTTGGGGAGAGTGGGTGGTGGGGGAGGTGGCGAGCTGTGATCGGCCGGGGGTGTGGGGTTGATGCGCACCCCTCCCGCGCATCACCAACCCCGGGCATGCGGGTTCCAGCACCTGGTCAAGGGTTGTTTTCCGGTGTGGGAAAGTCAATAGGGTGGTGTCGCACCAGAGGTGAGAATCCGGGCCCGGAGCGAGGTGGGGCGGACCGCGAAGTGAGAGGGAGTCGATGTCCAAAGGGCAACTGGCGGTGTTCATTCGGTCGCGGCGCGATGCGCTCGGCATGACGCAGGCTCAGCTGGCGGGGAGCACCGGGTGGTCCAAGTCGGCCATCGAGAAGGTGGAGGCGGGGACGCTGACGCCGAGCCTCGAGTTCGCGGGGGCGCTGTTCGATGCGCTGGGGATTCCGTACATCTATCGGGAGCGCATCGTGGCGGCGCTGTATCCGGGTGCGTTGGACCGCGTGCTGGGACCCTCGCCCGCCCTGCCCGACGCCGACGCGCTCGCCGATCTCGAGGACCTGCCCTATCCGGCCGCCTATCTGGCGCTGCCCGAGGGCGACGTGCTCGGTGTCAATGCCGCGTGGGCCGCCGCTTTTCCCGGGCTGCGGGCGCGGTCGAATCTGCTCGGCTATCTGTTCACCGATCCGGAGGCCGAGCGGATGCTCGTGGACTGGGAGCAGGTGGCGCACGGATTCACCTACGGGCTGCGCATGATGGGGCCGCTCTCGGTGCCCGAAACCGTGCTGAACGAGATCATCGAGCGGTGCCGGGTGCATCCGGAATTCGAGCGGATGTACGCCACCGATCCGGACGGTCCGGCGACGCTGCGACCCATCCTGCGGGTCGCCGATCCGGGTACCGGCGTCGTCCGGAACCTGCACATCAAGATCGACAAACCGCATCTGCCGCACAGTTCGTGGGTCACCTACCGGCTCGTTCCGGTGCGCGCGGAGGCCGCTACTTCCACGCGCCCAGACTCGGCAGATCGCCGCTGAGTCCGGTGCCGGGAGAACGGCCGATGAGCCACGCGGTCAGCGCCGCCGCGGGACCGGCCACCGCCGCGACGGGGTCGCCGGTGCCGAGTACGGCCGTGTAGCCGGTGTCGGTGGCGGTGAGGGTACGGGCGGAATCGACCTTCGGGGACAGTTCACCCACCGACTGGGCGAGCAATCGCGCCACGAAATCGGCGGGCCAGTCCTGCGGGGTGTAGCCGACATTCAGATCGACGTGGTGGATTTCCACCTCGAGCAGCCGCATCCAGGGGATCCGGGTGGCGGGGATTTCTCCGCCCTGACGATTGCGGACCAGGGCGGGCCAACGGTCCGGCGGCATGACGCGCGCCAGGGCGAGCCAGCGTTCGTGGGAGGCGGTGAGATCCTCCAGTTGCTCGCGCAGGGGGCGGGGCGCGCCCGCCTCGATGTCGGCTTCGCGGAGGAATTGACTTGCGTATTGCGGGGTTTCGATGCCGGTGCGGGCCCACAGCAGCAGGTTGACCAGGCTGTCGGCATTGCGGGACAGATGGGCCAGCACATGGCCGCGGGTCCAGCCGGGCAGTAGCGATGGTTCGACCAGGTCGGCGTCGGTCAGGGCGGCGACCGCTGGAACGAGTGGCGCGGTCGCGGTGGCGACGGCGTCGAGCAGGGCGGTGGTCTCGGCGAGTTGCGGGGCGTCGCTGGTCACGAATCCGACCCTAGACGCTTCCGGCGGTCAGCGGCCGGACGTCGCGGCGGTGCGCCCCCGGCGGGCCGGAATGCCGGAATCCCGTTCGGCGACAACGATTTGCACCGCCAGCGCCACCAGCCACAGCGACATGGCCCCGACCTGGATGCGCTGCGCGATGCCGAGACCGTAATTGCCGGGCAGATTGTCGGCGATCAGCATCCAGGCCGTCACCGCGGAACCCACGATCAGAATCCACAATCCGGTGTGCCGCAGGATCGGCCAGCGCCGATATTTGAAGGCCGCCACGGTGAAAGCGATCATGGCGATGTAGATGGAGAACACGGCCAGGGTGCTGGTCAGCGCGTGAATCTGATGCAGCTGTGGGAAAAGCCCGGTATCCACATAGCGTTTGGGCCTGCTCGGATCATCCGGCACGATGGGCCACTGCGCGTCCGAGATGGTGGCCGCGCCGAAGCAGGCCAGCGCCACCCAGCCGATGGTCGAGTAGCGCCGCCGCGAGAACAGCAGCACGCCACCCAGTCCCGCCACCACCAGCAGCGAGCCGGACACGGTGTCACCGGTGGTGAACACCCACCGGAAGGGTGCGCCCTTCTCGGCCAGCTGGCTGAGGAAGGTATTGGTGGGGTCGCTGGGGATGGGCAGGATGAACTCGAGCACCCAGGAGGAGTAGCCGAGCCCGGCGACGGCGATCAAGATCGCGATGAACCAGCGGAGCGCCCGGCGCCACCGCGGCTGCCGAGCGTTTTCACCCGGAGCCGCCTCGGCTAGTTTTTGCTCGGTTGGCATCATCACCGCGCTCGCTTTCGCTGGCCTCGCTTACTCGTACTGCCCTGCCCGCAGTTGATCTGTCCGGACTGGTCGGCTGGTCCGGTCGTAAGTCCATTGTGGCGCATTTGTTAACACGCCCGTCACACCCCGCGCGCCAGCGCCCGCATCACCAGGTCGGCAGCCGATTCCGCGCCCTCGTGTTCCCAAACCCGGATCACGGTCCACCCGGCGGCGGCCAGCCGGGCATCGGTATCCCGATCCCGCGCGACGTTTCCCGCGAGCTTGTCGGCCCACCACTGTGCATTGTTCTTCGGTCGCGTCGCATGCTCCGGGCAGCTGTGCCAGAAACATCCGTCCACATAAACCGCGACCTTCCGCCGGGGAAACACGATGTCTGCCCGCCGCCGCAGGCCCGGTAGCGGAGCCCTGTCCACGAAGAACCGCTTGCCCCGCCGATGTAATTCCCGCCGCAGCGCCAGCTCCGGTTGCGTGCCCACCCGCCGCTGCTTGGCCATGCGGGCACTGGTCGCCGCATCGGTGCCCGGTCGCGCCTGTGCCATCAGGGCACCCTATGCCGCCTCGCGCGGCGCGCCCCCCATGCGCTCGAGATGGTTCTCCACATCGTCGAGGAAGCCTTCGGGAAAACGCAGCGAACCCATGCGCGTGCGGCGCAGGAATCCCGCGGTCGCCCGTGCGGAGAGCAGCCGGGAATCGTCGAGGAACCAGCGCAGATCCTCGTAGGGCGCGTGAACGGGCCAGGTGGACACCGGAACCCGATGCACCACCCCGCCATGCCCCCAGGCCGCCGAGGGCCAGCTGCGGCGGGTCAACGGTTCTCCCTCGGGCACCGGGTCGTCGGTCGGATTGGTGATCCGCTCGGCGATCCACGAGGCCATGCGCACGCTCACCGCATTGCCGACCAGCTTCCAGCGATGCCCGTGCCGAATGCCCGGAACCGTCAAAGCCGGTGTGGTCCAGTCCCGATCGAAGCCCTGCAGGCGCTCACCGTCGGTGATGCCGGGAGTCACCAGCTCACCCGACGGCAGCCGCACGGCCGGCGGGCTCGCGATGCCGAGACCCGAGCCGCCCTTCAGCGTCGGCACGGCATTCACCGCCCACCCCAGCCCACGGGTGCCCTCGGTCCAGTAGAAGCCGCACGGATCCTGCGCCGGATGGCCCCCATCGCGGGGGCCCGCATCCGCCCCGAACAGGATCGGCCGCGGATCATCGGTGCGTGAGGCCAGCATCAGCACCCGTTCGCGGCGCTGCGGCAGCCCGAACGCGCGCGCATCCACCACCCGGTAGGCCCAGGTGTAGCCGAGTTCGGTGAGCGCGTCGGTGATGTGGCGCATGGCCGCCCCGCTGCCGAGCTGCAGCATGAACGGCACATTTTCGATGAGCAGCCAGCGCGGGCCCTTCTTCCGCTTGACCAGCCGGAACACCTCGTCCACCAAACCCGAACGGGCCCCGGTGATTCCGGCCGTGCGCCCGGCCTGCGACAGGTCCTGGCAGGGAAATCCCGCCGCCACCAGCTCGGTTCCGGCGGGCAGCGCACGCAGCTTGGTCACATCGGAATGCAATGGCACATCGGGGAAATGCGCGCCCAGCACGGCCTGCGCACCGGAGTCGATCTCACACAGCAACTCACTGCGCCACCCGTGCGCCGCAAGCCCGAGCTCCAGCCCGCCGATCCCGGCGAACAGCCCGACCATCCGCGCGCCCGTCACAACAGTCCCTTTCACCCCGGAGTCCCCGTGCCCCGAGCAGGTTACTCGAGTACCCACACCCCCATGGTGATCAACACTGTTCCACAGCCCCCACCCAGAGCCGTCCGCTATCACCAGGACAATTGATCAGCATGCGATGGCGTGCGGAAATGCCGAGAACCGGCGCACACCATTGCATGTTGATCACGATGTCCCCCGTCGCGAGTGATACCGGCCGGGGAGCGCGAGTGTGCGGACACCTGCAACTACGGTTATAGGCGTGACGGATAACGGGAGTGAGGAAGCCAAGCCGGGCGCACCACGGTGGCCGGCGATTCTCACCTGGCGGGCACACAACGCGTCCCGGATGGAGTCGGTGCGGGTGGTGCTGAGCGGCAACCGGATTCGCGCCGCGGGCCGCATCATCGCCGGTGAGTGCGAGGATCACCCCGCCTTCAGCGCCTCCTACGACCTGGTCACCGACGAGTCCGGGGTCACCAAGCGGCTGTCCCTGCGCAGCACGCTCGCCACGGGCGAACGCCACGCCTCGATCGCCCGCGACGAGGAGAACTACTGGCTCATCGACGCCGGAAACACCCACGTGAGATCCACTTTCGGCGGAGCTTTGGACGTCGACGTGGTGCTGAGCCCCTTCTTCAACACCCTCCCGATCCGTAGATACGGCCTGGCCCATGCCAGCGAGGACGTCCAGGTCCCGGTCGTCTACGTCCGCCTCCCCGACCTGCTCGTCCAGGAAGCCAGCCTCACCTACAGCAGCGGCCCCGACGGCATCCACGTCCTGTCCCCCGTATCGAGCGCGACCGTCACCGTCGACCCCGACGGCTTCCTCCTCGACTACCCCGGCCTGGCCGAACGCATCTGATCCGCCGAGTGGCAGATGCTGGAGGGGATTTGCCCCCTCCAGAACCTGCCACTCGATGAATCAGTCGAGGGAGTTGAGGACGCCGCCGGAGCGACCGGCGTCGATGAGCTTGGTCAGCCAGTTGTGGTCGCCGGGGCGGACATCGGTGATGAACCAGCGTTCGTTGTCGTCGTAGTCGGTGCGGGCGTCGTGGCCCGCCTCGGTGAGTTCGGTGATGGTGCCGTTGGCGCGGAGGCTGTCACGGGCCTGGGTGAGGACCTCGAGGGTGTCGTCGAGGACGTCGAGCAGTGCGGTGGCGTTCGGTTCGCAGATGGCGCGGACCAGGTCGGGGGCGGTGGCGGCGACCCGGGTGCCGTCGCGGAAGGAACCCGCGGCCAGACCCAGGGCCAGGGGACCGCCGTTCGCGCCCTCGATGGCGAGGGCCTCGGCCAGGACGTGGGGTAGGTGGGAGATGCGGGCCACCGCGCGGTCGTGCTCGACCGCCAGCACCGGGACCACCACCGCGCCGCAGTCCAGCGCGAGCTGCGCGACACGCCGGAACGGGTCGGCGTGTACACCGGGATCCACGCTGACCGCCCAGGCCGCGTTCTTGAACAGGTCGGGAGCCGATGCCGCCCAACCGGATTCGCTGGTCCCGGCCATCGGGTGCCCGCCGACGTAGCGCGCGCCCAGTTCGTGCCGCTGCACGGCCGCCGCGACCGGGGCCTTCACGCTCACCACGTCGGTGAGGACGCAATCGGGGGCGAAGGTCTTCACATCCGAGAGCACCGCGTCGATGGCGGGCATGGGCACGCCGACCACGATCAGCGCGTCGCGCCCGGCGGCCCGGGTGAGCACCGCCTCGACATCGCTGATCACGTCGTATCCATCCATCCGGGCGGCCTTCGCGCCGACCTCGGAGCGGTTGTAGCCGAACGCCTCGTAGCCGGCCGCGGCGGCGGCGCGCAGCACCGATCCGCCGATCAAACCGGTACCCAGGACGCAGACAGCTGGTTTCGGAGTGCCCGTCATGCGATCAGATTGGCATACGACTTCAACATTTCCCCCGAAGCGGACTACCGTTGCGGCCATGGCAGCACAGCGCTCGAGCACGAACAGGGCGGCGTCGGATGAGTTCGACGACGTGGAAGGGTTCGCAGTGGCGGTTGTCCGCGAGGAAGCCAACTGGAAAGTGACGCCCCTGAGCGAGGCCGCACTGTCCAGTCTGTCCGCGGCCGAGCACGAGTTGCGCACGCTGCGAAGTTCCGGCGCGGTCTTCGGCCTGCTCGACGTCGACGACGAATTCTTCATCATCCTGCGCCCGGGCCCGACCGGCAGCCGAATCCTGCTGTCGGACGCCACCGCCGCCATCGACTACGACATCGCGGCCGATGTACTGGAGGAACTCAATATCGAGATCCCCGACATCGACCCCGACGAGCTCGACGACATCGAGCCCTGGGAGGAGGGCGACCTCGGCGTGCTGTCCGACCTCGGCCTGCCCGAACCGGTGCTGTCGGTGATCCTCGCCGAGACCGACCTCTACCCGGACGAACAGCTCGGCATGATCGCCCAGCGCCTCGGCTTCGCCAACGAATTCTCCGCGGTCCTGGACAAGCTCCCGCGTTGATCGGCTCGCTCGCCTCCGATGAGGCGATGATGCGGGCCGCCATCGCCGCGGCAGCCGCCGCGGATCCGCGCGACGTCCCCGTCGGCGCGGTCGTCTTCGACGCCCAGGGCCGCGAGCTGGCGCGCGCCGCCAATGCCCGTGAGGCCCTGGGCGATCCGACCGCCCATGCCGAAGTCCTCGCCCTGCGCGCCGCCGCCCGAGTGGTCGGCGACGGCTGGCGCCTCGAGGGCTGCACCCTCGCTGTCACCCTCGAACCGTGCACCATGTGCGCCGGCGCCCTCGTCCTCTCCCGGGTAGACCGCCTCATCTTCGGCGCCTGGGAACCCAAAACCGGCGCCGTCGGCTCCCTCTGGGACGTAGTCCGTGACCGACGTCTCAATCACCGCCCCCAAGTCCGAGCCGGCGTCCTCGAACCCGAATGCGCCGCTCTCCTCGACATTTTCTTCCGCACCCACCGCCCCTGACCCCCCTCTCCAGGCGATTTCAGAATCCCGGGTCCCCTCAGGTAAAGTCACCTGCGGTGGCGTGTCCGAGCGGCCTAAGGAGCACGCCTCGAAAGCGTGTGAGGGGTAACCCCCCTCCGAGGGTTCAAATCCCTCCGCCACCGCCAGTGCCCCTGACCTGCTAAGCCCAGTTCAGGGGCCTTTTTTATGCCGCGATCGGATCGCGATCCGTCGGTTCCGCAACATTTCCGCAACGGGCGGCGGATGAGTACCGCGTATCCATGATGTCCGCAACGTTGTCCAGGTCCGCATTGAACAGGTCTGCATAGTCGTTCAGCGTTACGGATGGGTCCTTGTGCCCGAGCATCTTCGACAGCACCAACACGTTCGCACCCGCCGAGATCGCCAGTGACGCACAGGTATGCCGGAGATCGTGCGGTGTGATCCGCTGAACCTTGGCCCGCTTTACCGCGCCGACGAACCAGCCATCATCGCTCTTGGACCGTCCGAGGTACTTGGTGGCGTCCTCCTTGTTCGGGAACACCAGGGCGTCAGGTTTCAAATCCTCGACGTGGAACCGCAGCAGATCGAGGACAAACCTCGCCACTGGTACCTCGCGGTTCTCGCGCCCCTTTGTCGGGCCAACCTTGAACCCGGTCTCTTCGGTCACAGCCTTGGTGATCGAGAGCCGCTTGCGCATGAAGTCGATATCGAAGACCCGCAACGCGATTGCCTCACCCCACCGGATACCGCAGTAAGCGAGTACGAGTACAAGCAGACCGTGACCGTGAACGTCAGCTTCCTTCGATAGTCGGCCAACATCCTCGGCTGTCAGGTAGATGTGCTTCTTGCGGAGCTTCTTCGGCATCACCTTGGAGACCGTCTTGCTGCGCGCCGGATTCTTGGGCAGCAGGCCACGACTCACTGCGAGATCCAGGATGCCCGCGAGGACACCGTAGGCGCGGATGATGACGGTGGCACCGGCATTAATGTCGGGTTTGCTGTTCTTCTCTGCGCGCTGCTGAGCTGCCAGCCGCATGTCCAGAATCCAGGTCTTCACGTCCTCGGTGTCCACGTCTCCGACCCCGACGCCCGACCAGCGCTCCTTCACGTGGTTACGCCACGACGACTCCAAAGGCCCCGAATTCGTCTCTGCGGTCGTGGCCCCCTTCTCCTTCAGCCAGTCCGGCGCGAGCGCGCCGACCTTGATTCGACCGGCAGAAGGTGCGATGTAATCGCCTGTGGCCTTCTTGGTTTCCGTCTCTGCCTGGAACGACTTGGCCGCACCGAGGGTCTTGAAGCCAGACTTTGACGTTTGCTTGCCTGCCGGTGTCCGATAAACGACCCGATATCGAATCCCCTTGTCCTTCGGGGTCTTTCGAACGTCGTACTCGTAGATTCCGGGGTAGTTGGTGGCCCTCTCCTTGTTGGTGGTCGTCATCTAGCTAGTTCTCCTTGATCTCATTGAGTAGCAGCACAATTCGCCGCAGGGCCGCCGCCTGCTGCTGCGGCGTGAGCGCCGCGTACATGGGGCCGACCACGTCGGCGAGGACCTGCACAGGGTCGGCTGGCCAGTCGGCGGTGACTGCGGGAGCCGGATTAGCCGCTCCCTTGACTGTGGAGATGCCATCCCAGAGTTTGAGCAGGTTCGCGAGCTGCGGCACGGTCGGCGCGGACGCCTCCATGCCCTTGATTGTGCGCACGGGGACGCCGGAAAGTTCGGCCAGCCGAGTTTGAGTCAGTTTCAGCGCCTGACGTTCCCGCATGATCTTGGCTGCGAACCGCGCCCGGTCCTCGGCGTCAAGCCTCTCCCCTTGATGCAGTCGGTAGAACACCTCGAGGTCGACGTCGAAATCTTCACCATGTGACGGATCGACCTCATCGGGATAGTCGCCGTAGTAATCCTGGTCACTTTTGTCATCCACAACGGTCCACTCCTTTCAACTCTTGCCCCTAGCGCAGTGCAAGAGTAGCACGATACTGCGATGCGTGGACATGGAGTTGTGGGTATCAGCCGAGAACCGTGGTGTACGGTTGGTCGAGAGGGGTGAGATATTGAATCTCCCGCCCCTTGAGGTTGGCAATAATTCCGACAAGCAAGGAGAAGGTCGCGATGACCACACCTATGAGCCCGGCTGAAGCTGCACGCGTCGCTGGGTGCCACCAGAACAGCATCTATGCCGCCCTCCTGGCCGGTGAACTAAAGGGCTACCAGCGCCGCGCACCGAAAGGGCGCTGGCGGATCTTCCCAGAAGATTTGGACCACTGGCTTCGTGGTGGTGTGGCCGCATGATCATGGACAAGAACGCCATCCGCGCACTACTCACCAGCGACATGCCCGCAGAGGAACGAATCTGCGCCACGCTGGCTGCACTTTCGGGAGAAGGTGCCGTGACACTCCGTGCGGGACAGGGAATGAAGGTCAAGCCGGGCTCGGTCGAATTCCTTCGCGGCATCCTGAACGCTGGTCCACTGCCGCGTCAGCACGTGCTGAAGGCGGCTACCGTCCGCGGATTTAGTGAGGATCACATGACTGTTGCTGCTGGCTGGCTCAGGGTGAAATCCACTCGATACGAGTCGAACCGAGTCCTGTGGTCGATTCCGGAGGCGAGCCAGTGACTGGTACCGATACCAGCCAACCCCAGGGTGCCGCCGGTACTGGTACTGGCGTCCTGTTACGCCCGGACCTGTACGCGAACATGGATTTCGAGGGGGCGGACACAGCCCCGGAGCCAACTATCTGCCGACGCATCGATGGGCAAGCGCTTCTGTATCCGAATGCGGTAAACGCGATCTTCGGACCACCGGGGGAAGGTAAGACGTGGCTGATGCTCGCGGTGGTCAGCGAGACACTCAACGATGGCGGCCGGGTCCTATTCATCGACGTTGATGACAACGGGCGCGGCGCAATCCGTTGGCGACTCGAAGCATTCGGTACACTGCGCGAAACCATCGCCGACAAGGGCAAGTTCCTGTACTGCACGCCTTCGGATATTGAGGACCTGGAAGCCATCGTGGAGGACATGAAGCGGTGGCGTCCGTCGCTCGTGGTGATCGACTCAATCGGGACCGTGGTCACCATGAGCGGGGGCTCGGCGAACGACGCCGACGACTTCAACCGTGTGAACTTCCGGGTGATGGTTCCGATGTCACAGACGGGTGCAGTGGTGGCCTACATCGATCACGTATCGAAAAACCCGGACAGCGCAAGGCATGGTGCGCAAGGGTCCTCGGCGAAGCTGCAACGCATCAGCGGCGTATCTATCCGCGTGACAGGCAAAGAGCCGTTCATCCCCGGCCAGGGCGGCCAATCGCTGCTGACCGGGAACAAGGATCGGCATGGGACCGTGTCGCGGAATTGCGTTCCGATGGAGGACGGTTCGGCTGACAAGTTCATCGTCGGGACGTTCGTCATGAACGAAACCGAGGATGGGATTGCGTGGGAGATCACCGCCGAAGGTGGGGTAACTCCACAGAAGGCTGGTCGGCCTCGCCGTGATCGATTGGCGGAACTGAAGACCATGACCCCTCCCCCGAAAACGGGCAACGAGGCGTGTGAACGGCTGGGCGGCAATCGGAAAGCGGCCCTGAACGCATGGGACGAGTTCAAGTACTGGCAGGCGGGGGAAGCAGGCGAACAGGCCGCATCGGAGTCGCGCTGCAAGGAGGGAGGGGCCCGCCCGGCGATGTTCGTCCTCGGTGCGGAGTACCCCCTCCCCCGGTTGCGCGCGAGATTGGCGACTGTGCCTGAGGGTAGGCCGATGGCGCGGACCTGAGGGTTCCTCCCCTGGGTGACATGTAGGTCACGTGCTTGATCAATTGCAGGATCTGGGACTAGAGCTGTGACCGTGTGCGCTCACGAACGCGCGTCACCGTTCGCGTTGGCGCAAACCGCACGCAACGCCGTTTGGCCTACTACTTGTTGTCGGACCCAAGTAGTATAGTCTCGGCGAAAGACGTCCAGACGTCCATACGATGGAGACTTCGATGACGAGACTTAGCCCCGGTCAGGTGCGGGATGCGATCATAACCACGCTGTCGAGCCGACCCAATGGCGCGACCATTGACGAGCTGGTTATTGCGGTGAGTGAAATCATCGGCCATCCGGTGGCAAGGTCTTCCGTTCGCTCCTACCTCAGGCTCAACACGCCAGGACGTTTCATTCGTACTGGTCGAGGCGCCTACAAGCTGGGGAGCAAGGGGTGACGGCCCAGATTGAAGAGACTGCAAACGATCCGGCCGAATCACCAGTTGTCACTTTTGGCTCGGCGAAGCTGTACCAGGCAGATGCCCTCGATTGGTTGCGTTCACAACCGCACGAGTCGATTCACGGTGTCGTTACAGACCCACCGTATGGGCTTGTGGAATATACGCAAAGCCATCAGCAGAAGCTTCGCAGCGGGAAAGGCGGGGTTTGGCGAATTCCTCCCTCATTTGATGGCCATAAGAGGTCTCCTCTGCCTCGCTTCACCACCCTTACCGATGCCGACCTTGAGCATTTGAAGAATTTCTTCCGAAATCTCGGTGAGGCATTATTGCCTGTGCTCGTACCCGGCGCTCATGTGATGATTGCTTCGAATCCCCTTGTTTCTCATTTGGTTTCAAATTCGCTTGGATTGGCGGGACTGGAGAAGAGGGGGGAAATCATTCGTCTGGTCCAGACAATGCGAGGTGGAGATCGCCCCAAGAATGCTCACGACGAATTCTCTGATATTTCGGTTATGCCACGGTCAATGTGGGAACCATGGGTTCTCTTCCGGAAGCCTGTAGAGGGCACAGTTGCAGATAATCTTCGCAAGTGGGGAACTGGGGGTTTGCGGAGAATATCCGATGAATTGCCTTTTGGTGATGTCATAAAGTCGGCACCCACACGAAAGTCGGAACGTAGCCTAGCTGCACACCCGTCACTCAAACCACAAGCCTTCCTGAGGCAGGTGGTACGAGCTACCCTGCCCCTCGGTAAGGGTGTAGTTCTGGATCCATTCGCAGGATCGGGGTCGACTCTCGCGGCGGCTGAGGCGGTCGGTTATCAGAGTATCGGCGTAGAACTCGACCCCGAATATATCGGGGTTGCGCAGGCGGCAATTCAGGCGTTGTCCACCCTCAAGATAAGCTAGTCGCGGTCGAGGTAAACCCACCGCTCTCGAAGCTTGGCGATACCGTCAGCATCGAGAGTG
This sequence comes from Nocardia seriolae NBRC 15557, assembly GCF_007990715.1. Taxonomy (GTDB): domain Bacteria; phylum Actinomycetota; class Actinomycetes; order Mycobacteriales; family Mycobacteriaceae; genus Nocardia; species Nocardia seriolae. Next base: position 55,148 of record NZ_BJWY01000034.1, read on the forward strand.
GAGGTTCTCGTACCCAACTCGCTACGTTCATTCCGCCTGAAGTCTTCGGGTTCCACCTGCCCAAGGTAGACCTCACGAAATCGCATCGGCGCTCGATTGAATGCGGGCTCGGTCTCGTTATCAACCCCATAGACGAATACGCACATCCACTGTTGGCGCCCGCCGTGTGTGTCGACAGCTCCACCCTTTTTCCGGGTCGACTTTATTTCAACTCCCTCGGTTCCAGCCTTTACCCTGTTCCCAGGGTAGATACCGCGAACGACAAGGTCCGGGTGACCATTGAAATAGGTATTGACTACCAAAGATCGGGAATGCTTCGCCATGGATTCGGTGAGCATGTCGGAGACAACTCCGGAACAGATCGCTGGCCTGAGCATGTCATCGAGTCGCGCAAGCCTCTTGTCGGCCAGATGTGTGTTTACGTCGTAGAAGAAGTCATAGACATCCTGCATCGCACTCTCGAAATCTATCTGACGCAGGTTGTATGGCAACGACAGTGCTGGATTGAAGCAGGACAGGTCGACTCGTTGGCGCTCGATCACCCGGTCGATGGTAGCTCAGACCGTCCGGTTCCCCGGCCGCAACTCGCCGTATCTCGTTCTGCTGCAATCAGTCCCATCGGAAAGTTGGGGGTAGTGGGATGGTGCAGGAGCCCTGAGCTCATATCTCACGACGGTGTGGGCACCTTCGGAACACTCTAGTGTCC
>NZ_BJWY01000035.1 GCF_007990715.1 Nocardia seriolae NBRC 15557
GAGGCAGAAGGGATCTGTTCTAATCCGCGCTAGCCGCCAGTTCTATGACTTGCCGCTATGCGGTCGGTGAATGGCATCTCGACCGGTTTATGTGCTGGCAAATCAAGCCGCGAAATACCGGACAGAAAGGTCACCTCGTGGGGCAACCGTGTCCGCCTGAGACCAGAGCGAAGATCTCGGCAGTGAAGCGGAGCAAAAATCGAGGCAAGTACGTTATTGGCAGCTTACGGGGGCAGAAGGAGATCACTGCGATCGTAGGACACGATCGGCACGGAAACATCCTGTACACGTATCGGTGCACGCGATGTGGGTCTGACCACGGCCCGAGTCCGAGCTCAGTATTCCGACGAAAGTACACCAAGTGCTGCCAGCAGCGTTTGGCGGAGAAGTCCAACGACCGAGGTCATTTTTAGGTAACCGGGAGCTACATCGCGCGGGTCAAGAACAGTGCAAAGAAGCGCGGGATCGAGTACTTGGTTACTGCTGAACAACTTTGGGAGATCTGGCTACGTCAAAGTGGTCGCTGCGTCTACACAGGAAGATCTCTCGTCCTCCCAGCGGAGCGTTCTGGTGGTGATGCGTCACTAGATCGTATCGACAGCTCGAAGGGCTACGCCATCGACAACGTGCAGTGGGTCCACAAGGACGTCAACATGATCAAATGGGAGCTATCGGAGGAAGTGTTTCTCGCAACCTGTTTGGAGATCGTCAACCATACTGAATTCGGGATGTCCGAGTGGAGCCGCGTCGCATGCTCGGTTGGATCCACGAGGCTTCGCTGGACGGGCTGTGCCTGATCGAGGGCCACACGGACGTAGACCGTCATTGTGGAGCACATTCGGACCTGGTGCGCGAGTACCGGCTGTCGTGGGAGATGCTGCCCGACGCGGCGCTGGACGATGCGGGCGTGTGGGAGGCGTTGCTGGACAACGGGATGCCGCAGACCGCGCTGATGCGGCAGCTGCCGCGGCTGACCCGGCTCGGTCTGCTGGCCCCGCTGGGCGCGCGGACGTGGGCGATCGCCGAGCAGTTGGCCGATCGCGACCGGCTGCGCCGGGCTCGGGTGCACCCGGTGAATGTGTTTGTCGCGCAGCGAACCTACGCGAAGGCGCGGTCGGTACGTGGTGAAAGCTCTTGGGAGCCTTCGCGTCCGATCGTGGATGTTCTCGACGCGGCGTTCTACGCGGCATTCGAGGCGGTCGAGCCGACCGGTAAGCGGCACCTGTTCGCGCTGGCCGTGTCCGGGTCGGTGACGGCGTCCGTCTCGGGTATGCCGTTGAGTGCCCGCGAGGCGTCGGCCGCGCTGGCGCTGGTGACCACGTCGATCGAATCCGAGTGCCAGATAGTCGGATTCACCTCGGGCAGCGGGTACGGTTCGCGGCGGGACACCGGTCTGACTCCGCTGTCGATCAGCCCGCGTCAGCGGCTCGAGGACGCCATCCGCGCGGTCAGCGATCTGCCGTTCGGCGGCACCGATTGCGCGCTGCCGATGCTGTACGCGCTGGAGCGCAAGCTCCACGTCGACGTGTTCGTGGTCGCCATCGACAACGGAGACGTGGGCGGGCCGGATGCATCCGCATCAGGCGCTGGCGCAGTACCGGCGCGAGGTCAACCCGCAGGCGAAGCTGGTCGTGATCGGCATGACGGCCACGAACTTCACGATCGCTCTTCCGGACGACGCGGGAAGGTTCGATATCGCCGGTTGCGATTCGGCGGTACCGGCTTTGCTGGCGGACTTCGCGCGCGGGCTCTGACGGCCGGTTCCGGCAGGTCGCTGCCACCCGGTGGAATCACCGGGTGGCAGTGGCCCGTGAGTCTGGATACGGTCGCAGCGTGTCCGGAAATCTGACCTTGGCCGATGTGCTCGACGATGCCGCGCTGCTGTCGTTCGAGCATCAGATGCATCTCTCGGAGGTGCTCGGCGAGCATTCGTTCAATGTGAACCTCGCCGAGCGGCGCTTCGAATTTCGTTGTGCGGAACGAACTCTCGTCTGTACCGGGATGCATATGCTGGGTAGCGCGGCGCCAGGTCCGCAGTCCTGGCTGTGGTCGTGGGCGAACCCGACCGGCTATCCGGCCGAGGTGGTCGCGGTGGCGAAGGCCGTGCAGGAGTTCGGTGCTCACCATGGAATTACCGAATTGGCCGCCGCAGAGGTGCCTTTCGGCGCGTTCGGTGACGACCTGGAACCCCACCAGGTGTCCTGGACCATGATGGAGCTGGCCAAGCCGATCTCTGGTCACTGGACCTCCTATCAGGGCAATGTCGGCAATGGCACCTTCGTCGCCTTCCTCGTCGAACACCCTGAACTCCGCCTGCCGCCGCCGTCGGGCCCGCGCCTGCTCCGCGTGCTCTCCCAGGGCGTCGCCGAACTCGCCCTGACCGACCACCGCCGCGCCGTGCACAGCTACCTGACCCGCCGCGGCCTCGCGGTCGCCTTCGCCCCGAACGGCGAATCGCTGCGCTTCGACAGCCCCGCCGTGAACGGCACCGTCGACTTCGACGAGTACGGCCGCATGGCGGGCATCAATGGCGGCATGTCCGCCTGACCCCCCGAGGCTCAGTCGGTCCAGAGGCGGGTGTCGTGTGACTCGATCAGCGCGCGCACCCGGCCGACCGCTCGCTCGGCCGGTTGCGCGGGCAGTCGCCGCCCGTCCCGGAGCCGCACGGCCACTTCGCCGTTCGCGGTCTCGGCGGGGCCGAGGACGAATTGGTAAGGAACCAAACGGTTTTCCCGGATGCGCGCACCCAGGCTGCCGGCCTCCGCCTCGATGACGTCGACGCGGAGGTCGGCGGCGAGGCAGCGTTCGGCCAACTCCGCGGCTGCGCCCGCCTCGGCCTCCGATACCGGCAGCACCACCACCTGAACCGGGGCCAGCCAGGCGGGAAACGCGCCGCCGTGCTGTTCGATCAGGTGCGCGACTCGATCAGGTGCGCGACCGCGCGGTCGACACTGCCGATGATGCTGCGGTGCACCATGACCGGGCGATGCTTGTTCGCGTCGGGCCCGATGTAGTGCAGGTCGAACTGCTCGGGTTGGTGGAAGTCGATCTGCACGGTGGACAGGGTGGCCTCGCGGCCCGCGTGATCGGTGACCTGGACATCGATCTTCGGACCGTAGAAGGCGGTTTCGCCCGCGGTCGACTCGTAGGGTAGGCCGGAGCGGTCCAAGACCTCGGTCAGCAGCTCGGTCGCCCGCTGCCACATCTCCGGGGCCGCAACGTATTTCCCACCGGAACCGGGGAGGGACAGCCGGTAGCGCGACGATCGAAACGGGGATCAGCGCGCCGGGACGGTGTCCGGCGTCGTGGTCGACTGTGCGCGCTGCATGATCGGGACCGTACACCGCGCTCGCCGTCCCGCAAAGCGATTTCCGGTGCGCCGGGGGAACATCGGTCAGAGTGCCGTGTCCTGCTTGCGGCCCACGAGCACCAGGTTGCCGTCCTCGAAGCGGGCGAGGTCGCCGGTGGCTATCTCCTTCATGGGCGGCTCGCCGAGATAGCCGCGGCACAGGTTGGGGCCGGAGAGGATGAGTTCGCCGTCGTCGGCGATGCGCGCGTCCACGCCGTCGACCGGCGGGCCGAGCAGGTCGCCGCGGCCGGAGAACTCGAGCTTGTCGCCGCCGGAAGCGACGGCGACCGGCAGGATTTCGGTTCTGGCGTAGATGGCGAGGAATTCGGTATCCGGCAGCGCGGCGCGGGCGCGGCGCAGCAGCGCGGTGGTGACGGGCGCGCCCCCGAGCGACATCTCCTCGATATGGGTGGGCGCGGCCAGCTTCCCGGACTCGATGGCGTCGAGGACCACCGCGAGATCGGCGGGCGTGAAGTACGCGTGCGTGGCCGTGCCGAGCGTGCGCGCGAAGCCGATCGGGTCGATATGGGTCGCGAAGCGCGCATACCGCGGCATCGACCAGCGCGCCCCCTCGAGCACCGCGGGCAACCCCATCATCGGGTGCTCGGTGTGCAGGTGCGAGCCGGGCATGAGGCTGGTGCACCCCGCCATCGCAGCCAGTCCCGCACCCAGTGAACCCCGGCTGTGCACAATGGCTTTCGGGTCGGCGGTGGTGCCGGAGGTGAAGACGATGAGCGCCTCGGCGTCCGGATTCTCGACCGGCGTATCAACCGTGGACCGACTGGCCGGTCCCGACCAGCCGGGCTCGGACCCGACCAGTTGCCGTAGCGGAATGGAGCCGCGCGGCGTCCCCGGTAGCCGCGTCCCGCTGTGGATGTGCCGCATCGGCAACCGCCCGAATTCCGGTAGTGACACCCCGAATTCCGGTAGTGCCAGCCCGAACTCCGGTAGTGACAGCCCGATCCGGTGTCCGTACCGGCGCAGCGGCCCGCTCAGCAGATACATCAGCGATTCCGTCGCGGCCCAGCGCGGTTGCACCAATTCCATTTGCCGGGCGAACAATTCGGGCCCGACCCCCGGATCCACGAACACGATCGTGCCGCCCGCCGCGACGGTGCCCAGGATCAGCACCACCGCGTCGACGTACGGCCGGATGGCGAACAGCATGCGGTCGCCGGGCTCGAAACCCTTGCTGTGCAGTCGCTTCACCACCAGGCGAATTCGGGCGTCCAGTTCGGCGAAGCTGAGCGCCGGCTCCCCGATCATGCCCAGCGCGGGCGCGTCGGGGGTCCGCAGCACCTGCTCCCGCAGCAGCGCGGTGAAATCCTCACCGCTCACCGGATGTCCACCAATTCCGGTTTGTGCCGTTGCTCGGCGTACCGGGGGAGAGTCTTGCGCACACCCCAGGCTCGCACGCGCACCCAGCGCTCGTTCATCGTCCCCTCCGGTGGATACGGTGCCCGGGCTTACGGTTTCGGCAAGCGGTAGGCGATGGCGGCGGCCGAGGGGCCCGCCCCGGCGGCCACGCACAAGGCTACGTCGGCCCGCGCGAGCTTGCCGCTGTCGCGGGCTGCCAGGTATGCGACGGGCAGTGCCGAGGTTTGGGCATGGCTCTCGGTGTCGTCGGCCGCGACCGTGGTGATGCCGAGCCGCCGGGCCAGCAGGTCGGGGAAATCCGCGGTGGGGCGGCCGCAGATGAGGACGGTGCGGTCGAGGTCCGCGTCGGCCACCTCGAGCGCCTCGCCGGCCGCCGAAATCGCGTGGTGCAGGAGCTCCTCGACACTGCTGGAACGGTTCACCAGCATCGAGGACCGACCGGTCGTGCCCATTTCCGACGGCCGCGGATATCCCTCGGCCGGCCGCCCATCGGTCGCGCTGATATGCAGCGCCCCGAATCCGGCCGTCCCCGGCGTCTTTTCCAGCAGCATGGCCGCGCCGACCGGCTCGATCGGGAAACCCGGCTGCGGCCCAGCCGATTTCGACGGCCGCGCGTCACCGGCGACCAGCAGCACCCGGTGTACGGTCGGGGCTTCCAGCAGCGCCTGACTGACCTGGATCGCATTGAGAATGCCGCAGGCCCCGTTCATCAGGTCGAACGACAGGCACGGCACATCACCGCTGTGATATTCCAGCCCGATGCCCGCCCGCTGCTGAATGAGCGCGGACATGGCCGGTTCCGCCATATTCGAATCGCGATAGCCGCCGGTATTGATCAGCGCGTCGATCCGGTCCGGCGTGATACCGGCATCCGCCATGACCCGGCGGGCGGCGGCCGCGGCCTGCTCGATGGAGTCGCCGCCGATTTCGGTGGCTACGGAGGAGATTACGATTCCCATGCTGCATCACACCCGAATATCGGCGAGCATCACCGACGGAAACCCGGCCACGACGCCGGTAGCCGCGGGCACCATCGATACCTTCGCCCCGGACGCTATCCGCTGTTGCTCGGGCGTGTCGGGTAAAACCACGAAATGCGAGGTGGGCGCAATGAATTACATTGCGGAACAACGCATCAGCCGCGGCGCGCGAAACGTCCCGATTCGGCCTGATCGCGCGGCTTCACCACGATGGTGTCCAGATTGACGTGCGGCGGGCGCGAGGCCACGAAGCCGATGATCTCCGCGATGTCCTGTGCCACCAGCGGATCGATGCCCTTGTACACATTCGCCGCACGCTCCGCGTCGCCGCCGAATCGCACCAGCGAGAACTCGGTCTCCACCGCGCCCGGCGCGATCTCGGTCAGCCGCACCGGCTTTCCGAGCAGCTCACCGCGCAGCGTCCGGTGCAGCACCGCCTGCGCGTGCTTGGCCGAGGTGTAGCCGGAACCATTGTCGTAGACCGACATGGCGGCCACCGAGGTGATGGTGACGATCAGGCCGTCGCCGGAGTCGATCAGCTTGGGCAGCAACGCCTTCGTGACCCGCAGCGTGCCCAGCACATTGGTCTCCCACATCCAGCGCCAGTCGTCGAGATCGGCCTCGAGCACCGGGGCCAGGCCCTTCGCGCCGCCCGCATTGTTGACCAGCACATCGCAGCGCTCGACGGCGTCGGTGAAGGCGCGCACCGACTCCTCGTCGGTGACGTCCAGCGGCAGCGCCGTCCCGCCGATCTCCGCGGCCAGCGCCTCCAGCCGATCGACCCGGCGGGCACCGACGTACACGTGGTACCCCTGCTTGGCGAGTTCGCGGGCGGTTGCCTCGCCGATACCCGAACTGGCTCCGGTCACCACAGCGGTACGAGTGCTCATGCACCTGAGCTTAGGCAGGGCGTGTCGGCGGCGCGTCGCGGGTGGTTAGCCTCACTCGCATGGCTATTCGGGATGTAGTGAGCGCGGACGGCACGACCATCGTCTACCGGGTGACCGGTGCGGAAGGGGCGCGGCCGCTGGTGCTGCTGCACGGCTGGGCCGGGAACCTGCTCAAGTGGGGACGTGCGACGGACCTGCTCGCCGAGCACTTCCGGGTGATCGCGGTCGATCTGCGCGGCCACGGCTACTCCGACGCCCCCGAGACCGGATACGACGATCCGAAGAACTGGGCCGCCGATATCGCAGCCGTGCTCGCCGGTGAGGGCATCACCTCCGGCGCGATCCTGCTCGGCTGGTCCTACGGCGGCATCGTGCTGTCGGATTACCTGACCGCCTACGGCACCGGCGCGCTGGCGGGCGTCGTCTATACCGGTTCACAGGCGAATATCGGCCGCGGCGTCCCAGGCGCGGAAACCGGTCCCGGCATGGGCAAGGCCATCCCGGATGTCTTCGACGAGAGCGCGGGCAAGGCCATGCGCGGATTCGCGGCCTTCGGCAATGCCAATACCGGTCCGGGACGCGACAAGGGCGTCGAAGCCCAGCGCCTGTTCGGCGGCAGCATCGCCACCCTGCCCCGGGTCCGCAAGGCTTTGTTCTATCGCACAGTCGACAACACCGAGACCCTGCGCGGCCTGAACGTGCCGGTCCTGGTTCTGCACGGCACCGCGGACCCGGTGGTGCCGATCGAGAACGGCCGCCACATCGCCGCCACCGCGCCCGACGTCCGGACCTCCTACTGGGAGGGCGCGCAGCACGGCCTCTTCATCGAAGATCCCGAGCGGTTCGTGTCCGAGGTCACAGTTTTCGCGAGCGACCTGGATTGATAGCGAATTCGCATTCACGTCGACGAAAATCCTTGTGAAGCAGGTCACTTGGGAAGGTAACCACCGCATGAGGTGTTGACCTCGGTGTGCACACTGGAGTGGTGAGTCAACGACCGGACGTACGGCCCAATCGGATTGCCGTGCTATCGGTACATACCTCACCACTTGCCCAGCCGGGGACGGGTGACGCAGGCGGCATGAACGTCTATGTGCTGCAAACGGCCATCGAACTGGCCAAGCGCGGGACCCAGGTCGAGATCTTCACCCGGGCCACGTCCTCCAATGACGAACCCGTCGTCGAGGCCGCGCCGGGCGTGCTGGTCCGCAATGTCGTGGCCGGGCCGTTCGAGGGTCTGGACAAGCACGATCTCCCCACGCAGCTGTGCCCGTTCGCCGCCGAGGTGCTGCGGACCGAGGCCCGGCATCCGGTCGGTCACTACGACCTCATTCACTCGCACTACTGGCTGTCCGGTCAGGTCGGCTGGCTGGCGCGCGACCGCTGGCGGGTGCCCATGGTGCACACCGCGCACACGCTGGCCGCGGTGAAGAACGCCTATCTGGCCGATGGTGATTGCCCCGAGCCCGCGGTTCGCGAGATCGGTGAGAAGCAGATCGTCGCCGAGGCCGACCGGTTGGTCGCCAATACCGGTGAGGAAGCCCGCCAGCTCGTCGAGCTCTACGGCGCGGATCCCGACCGTATCGACGTGGTGCTGCCGGGCGCGGACCTGTCCCGCTATCGCCCCGGCGACAAGCTCGCCGCCCGCGCTGAACTCGGACTGCCCGCCGACGAGCGCATCGTCGCCTTCGTCGGCCGCATCCAGCCCCTCAAGGCCCCCGACGTCCTCGTCCGCGCCGCCGCCCGGCTGCTCGCCGACGAGGCCGCCCGGCCCGATCCGTTCCGCCGCCCGCTGCGCGTGGTGATCGTCGGCGGACCCTCCGGCAGCGGCCTGGAGCGACCCAACGCGCTCATCGAATTGGCTTCCGCCCTCGGCATTTCCGATCGCGTCACCTTCCTGCCGCCGCAGCTCGCGCACCGCCTGGTGCAGGTGTACCGCGCCGCGGACGTGGTCGCCGTGCCCAGCTACAACGAGTCCTTCGGCCTGGTCGCCATCGAGGCGCAGGCCAGCGGCACCCCCGTGCTCGCCGCCGACGTGGGCGGGCTCGGCACCGCCGTGCGCGACGGCGTCTCCGGCCTGCTGGTCCCCGGCCACCGCACCCCGGACTGGGCCGACGCCCTGAGCTCGCTGCTCGACGACCCGGCCCGCCTGGCCGTCATGGGCGCGGCCGCCGTCGACCACGCCGCCAACTTCTCCTGGGCGCACACCGCCGACGGCCTGCTCGACAGCTATACGGCCGCGCTGTCCCAGGCGCGCGCCAGCCGCCTGCGCGGCGGTAGCCTGCATACCGACGGCAATCAGGCCAGATCGAGAACATTGACCGGCAGTAGCCCGCGAACAATACGCCGGGAGGTCGAGCCGGCATGGCGGCGGCGGACGGGAGCACTACGCAGATGAGCGAGGTCGAGCGCGCGGCCGACTGGACGCCGCGCCCGCACGCCAGCACCGGCGGCCTGAACGACGAAACCGCCCGCGCCACCGCACAACTCATCGACGAGACGCTGCGCGAACGCGAAATCGAATACACCCGCGACGCCCCCGACCTGTTCGTCGTCGTGCTACCCGGCGAACGCAAACTCAAGACCGTCATCGGCGTCAGCGTCGGTAAGCACGGCGTGCGCATGGAGTCGTTCGTCTGCCGCAAGCCCGACGAGAACTTCGAGGGCGTCTACAAATTCCTGCTCCGCCGCAACCGCCGCCTCTACGGCGTGGCCTACACCATCGACCGCGTCGGCGACATCTACCTCGTCGGCCGCATGTCCAACGACCGCGTCACCCCCGACGAACTCGACCGCTGGCTCGGCCAGATCCTCGAGGCCGTGGACGCCGACTTCAACACCCTCCTCGAGCTCGGCTTCGCCGAATCCATTCGCAAGGAATGGAAATGGCGCGTCTCCCGCGGCGAATCCCTGAAGAACCTCCGCGCCTTCGAACACCTCGTGGATTCGGCCGACAAGCAGTAACCAGCTGGCACAATCGCACCGGAATCCCATCGACGAAGGAGACCGGGCGGCATGACAGCGCTGGCACTGGATATCGGGGCGACGAAATTCGCGGCTGCGCTGGTCGATCCGGCCGGGGCGGTGGGGGAGTCGCGGCGGGTCGGGGTACCGGAATCCGGAGTGTGGGACGCCTGCCGGGGCCTGCTCGCCGAGGTGGCCGGAGATATGCGGATCGGTGCGGTCGGGATCGGGTCGGCGGGACCGGTGGATATAGACGCCGGAGTATGCGGTCCGCTCAATATTCCGGAGTGGGCCGACGGGTTCCCGATCGTGGACTCGGTACGAAAGTTGTTTCCCGAGGCCGAGATTCGCCTCGCCATCGACGGCGTGTGCCTGGTGTTGGCCGAACAGCGGCTCGGGGCCGCGCGCGGATTCCGGAACGTTCTCGCCCTGACGGTGTCATCGGGCATCGGGGGCGGCATCATCTCCGATGACCGGGTTGTCATGGGCCGCACCGGGAATGGCGGGCACGTCGGTCATATCGTGGTGCCCGGTCAGGAGGAGCCTTGCGCCTGCGGTGGTTTCGGCTGCGTCGAGGCCGTGGCCAGCGGGAAATCCTCGGTGCGCTGGGCTCGGCGGCAAGGCTGGGCCGGGATCTCCGGGGTGGAACTCGCGGCCGCCGCGCACGCGGGGGAGGCGATCGCCGTGGCCGCGCTGGAGCGGGCGGGCACCGCCATCGGGACGGCCGTCGCCTCGGCCGCCGCCCTGCTCGACACCGACCTGGTCGCCATCGGTGGCGGTTTCGCGCAATCCGGTGAGCCGCTGTGGGCTCCGCTGCGTGCGGCCGCGGCCGCACACGCCCGCCTGAAGTTCCTGCGTGAACTGCGAGTGGTGCCCTCCGAACTGACCGATCAAGCCACCCTGCAAGGCGCGGCGATCCTCGCGCTCGGGCGCGGATAGATCTGCGTTCGAGCGGGCATAACCGCAGCGTGAGGGCCGGGGATGCAGGGAAATCCCCGCGTGGGAGGATGACCCCATGACGTACACCCTCGTTTTGCTGCGCCACGGCGAGAGCGAATGGAATGCCCTGAACCTGTTCACCGGTTGGGTGGATGTTCGCCTCACCGACAAGGGTGTCGCCGAGGGCAAGCGTGCCGGGGAATTGCTGGCCGAGCACGGGATTCTGCCGGATATCGTGTACACCTCGCTGCTGCGCCGGGCGATCAGTACCGCCAACAATGCTCTCGACGCCTGTGACCGGCACTGGATTCCGGTGGTTCGGGACTGGCGTCTGAACGAGCGCCACTACGGCGCGTTGCAGGGCAAGAACAAGGCGGAGATCAAGGAGCAGTACGGCAACGACCAGTTCATGCTGTGGCGTCGCAGCTACGACACCCCGCCGCCGCCGATCGAGCTGGACAGCGAGTACTCGCAGGACGGCGACCCCCGCTACGCGGGCATCGAGGTGCCGCGCACCGAGTGCCTGAAGGACGTCGTGGCCCGCATGGTCCCGTACTGGGAGGACACCATCGCCACCGATGTGCGCGCCGGTAAGACCGTTCTCGTTGCCGCGCACGGCAATTCGCTGCGCGCGCTGGTGAAGCACCTGGAGAACATCTCCGACGAGGAGATCGCCGAGCTGAACATCCCCACCGGCATCCCGCTGAAGTACGAGCTGGACGAGAACCTGCGCCCCATCGGCACGGGTGTCTACCTCGACCCGGAGGCCGCCGCGGCGGGTGCCGCCGCCGTCGCCAATCAGGGCGGGAAATAACAACTCTCGTCGACTCTCGGGGCTTCGCCTCTGAAACCCTCGAAATGGTGCCTCGCCCAATGCGATTGGGCGGGGCATTATTTTCACGACAATTGAGTGTGATGCACATCTCACTACGTGACCGTAGGGTATTCCTTGCTGCCGCAGTCGAATTTGCCGAGTCGTTGCCCGTTCAAATGGGTATCTGTAACTCGGGGTTTGCAACTTACTTTCGAGTAGATATGCTGCTGATCGTTCGACCATTTGCGAGAGGTAGATCACGTTCGATGGAGCACGCGCTACGGGCCACGGTGCTCGCCACCTCAGCCGCTCTGCTCCTCCCTTTGACCGGCATAACAGCCGATGCCGACACCCCCACCGGCCCCGACGGCGGCGCCGCCGGCGCCGCCTGGACCGCCGCCGAGGACGGACCGCAGCAGTACCCCAACGTCTTCATCGAGTGGGACGTCCCGATCACCATGAGTGACGGCACCATTCTCAAGGCCAACGTCTACCACCCGGCCGACGCCGCGGGCCGCCCCATCGCCGCTCCGACGCCGACCGTCGTGAACATGACGCCCTACACCAAGCTGGTGTCGAACGTCGCCGACAGCGCCATCTCGATTCCCGGCCTGGGCGACACCCTGCTCAACGTCTTCCGGAACATCCGGCTGGACGGCACCCCGATCACCGGCTTCGGCGAACTGCTGAACGCGGCGGGCAACGGCGAACTCCGCAACTTCTCCGTCGACCGCCAGCTCATCAAGTCCGGTTACACGCAGGTCGTCGTGGACGTGCGCGGCACCGGCTTCTCGCAGGGTGAGTGGGACATGCTGCGCGGCCGCGAGCAGCAGGACACCGTCGAGGTCATCGACTGGGCGTCCAAACAGGGCTTCAGCAATGGCCGCATCGGCATGAACGGCCTGTCCTACTCGGCCATCAACCAGGTGCAGGCCGCCGAGAAGCAGCCGCCCGCGCTGAAGGCCATCTTCCCCATCGTGCCCGGCAGCGACCTCATCGACGACGTGCTCGCGCCCGGCGGCGGCTTCGGCTTCAACTTCATCCCGCTCTGGCTGGGCGCCATCAACGGCCTCAAGTGGGTGCCGGACCTGGCCTCGATCGCCAACGGCGCCTTCGACTTCAAGTGGCTGCAGGATCGCGCCGACGATCCCTTCGGCTACCTCGACGTGCTCATGTCGGCCTACACCAGCACCTCGATGGACACCATCGACCCGCGGGTCAGGGAGATGCTCAACGGCCTCAGCCAGGAGCGCGGGGAATGGCTGGGCGACCCGAGCCGCATCCAGATCCCGACCTTCGTGACCGGCGGCTGGCACGACCTGTTCACCTACTCGGAATCCAAGATCTACAACCAGATTCCGCTGCCGACCGGCCAGAAACAGCTGCTGATGGGCAACACCTACCACGTCACCTCGGGCGCGGACGTGAACCGCGTCGGCGCACCGCCGCGCCTGGACGTGCTGCAGCGCGCCTGGTTCGACAAGTGGCTCAAGGGCATCGACAACGGCATCGACTCCTACGGTCCGGTGACGCTGAAGACGCAGGGCGGCGGCTGGAACACCCAGGGCGGATTCGGACCCACCGCACCGGTTTCCGAGGCCGCCGACTACCGGCGTATGTACTTCTCGGCGCAGTCCTCCGGCACCGCGAACAGCGTCCACGACGGCTCGCTCACCGCGGCCGCCAATGGCGACACCGACCGGCTGTCCATCGCGCCCGGCCTGTACACCGTCTGCTCCAATGACGCCGCCCAGGCCAGCGCGGGCGCGCTGGACCTGCTCGACGCCTGCGCCAAGGACAACCGCATCGCCGAGACCAACGCGCTCACCTTCACCAGCGCGCCGGTGGCCGAGGCCACCACCATCTCGGGTCCGATCGCGGTGCACCTGAATACCGTTCAGGACGCCGCCGACGGCTACTGGACCGTCACCGTCAACGACGTCGCCCCAGACGGTCAGTCGACCGTGCTCACCTCGGGCTCGCTCATGGCCTCGCTGCGCCAGGTCGACGAGGCCAACAGCACCCGCTCGGCCAATGGCGACTACACCGACCCGCGCGCCTTCACCTCGCTGGACAAGCGCCAGGAGACCGTGCCGGGCGAGGCGACCACCCTGGACATCGCCCTCAGCGGTACCCAGGCCGTCCTGCAACCGGGCCACCGCCTGCGCGTGGACGTCTTCGCGGGCAACTTCCCCAAGGGCCTGCCCATCCTCCCGATGCTCATCGACACCGGCCTGAAGCCCGAGCACCTGCAGCTCGATCCGGATCGCCCGAGCTTCGTGAACATCCCGGTCCGCGGCAATACCGGTTGGTGAATCCGCTTCTCCGGGACTGAAACCCCGGGCGTGCACAATGGCGTGCACGCCCGGGGCTTTCTTTTGCGCACGGTCAGGATTCGCGATCACCGACCAGCACGACCTTGCCGGTGACGGTGCCGGATTCGGCGAGGGTGAGCGCACGGGCGGTCTCCCGCAACGGGATTCGGGCCGCGATCTGCGGGTGCAGCACGCCGCGCTCGGCGAGCTCGAACACCCCGGCCAGATCCGCGGCGAGCCGTGCCCGGAACCGGGAGAGCCGGCGGCGTCCGGCCCAGATGTTGTAGAAGGACGCATTGCGCTTGTTGGGCAGCGCATTCCACCACAGCAGCCGGGCGAACAGCTTCAGCACCGGCAGCCTGGAATCGCCCTCCTCGTTCTTGGTGGCCGCGCTGCCGTAGGAGACCAGGGTGCCGCCGGGGGCCAGCAGCCCGAAGGAGTCCACGATGCCGGGCCCGCCGACATGATCGAAGACCGCGTCCACCCCGCCCGGCGCGAGCGCCCGCACCTGCGCGGCCACATCCCCGCGATAGTCCACCGGTGTCGCGCCGAGCGTGGCCACCGCGTCCGCATTGCGCGCCGACGCCGTCCCGATCACCCGGATCCCCGCGGCCCGCGCCAGCTGCACCAGCGTCGAGCCGACGCCCCCGTTTGCGCCGTGCACCAGAATCGTCTGCCCCGCACGGACTTTCGCCGACCGGTGCAGCATCTGCCAGGCGGTGATGCCATTGACGACGAAGGTCTCCGCCGCCTCCGCGCCGAGCCCGTCCGGGACCGGGACCAGATCCCCCGCGGGCACCGTGAGGTGACTGCTCCAGCCGCCGATCTTGGTCAGCGCCGCGACCCGGCGGCCGATCAGTGCCGGATCGACCCCGGCTCCGACCGCGACCACCTCGCCGACGATGTCGTAGCCGGGCACGAACGGGAACGCGGGCTGGTCGTAGTACTTGCCGCGGCGCATCTGCTGTTCGGCGAAGGAGACTCCGGTCGCCTCCATCCGGACCAGCGCCTCGCCCGGCCGGGTCGGCGGCAGTTCGCGGGTGGTGACGGTCGGGCCCTCGGGCTCGACGCGTCCGGGGAGCGCAACTTCGGTGGCGATGATGGTCGACATCGGTCCGCACCTTCCAGGTGTGTGACTGGTCAATCACTCTTGGGTTGAAAGAAAACGCCCTCGGTCGGAGGGCGCGTGCAGCTCAGTTGTAGTGGCGGATACCTGCGGTCAGGGTGGCGGCCCAAGGGCCTTCGGTGGCATCCAGGCCGAGGGTGGTGATCAGGTGGCACAGCTGGCCGTAGGCCATGAAGTGCTGAACCTGCTCTCCGGTCGCGTCGGAACGCGTTTGGGCGAATTCGGTGATGCGCTGCAACCCGCGGCGCATGGCCGTGGCGATATCGGGTGTATCGGCCGCCGACAGGGCGTGTACCTGCAGCATGAGCAGGCTCTTGTCGACGATCAATTCGGCGTAGGCCCCGCCCACTTCGTGCAGGACCTGCTCCGGGTCGCCGCCCGGTATCCGGGCGGCGCCGGTGGCCAACGCCCCCTCGACCCGCTCGAAACACCGGTCGAGGGCGGCGACGAACAACTCCACCTTGCTGGGGAAGAGCTTGAACACATACGCGGGCGAGATGCCGGCCGTCACGGCGACGGTGATTGAAGCCCTTCACCACCCGTGAGCCGGGCGCCTCGGCCGAAATGCGTTCGGCCACAGCCGGTTCGGTGAGGGCGAAACCGCCGCTGCCGGGCGCGAAGCCGTCCGGCGCGAAGGCGTTGGTGCAGTCCAGCAGGATTCGTCCGTCGAAGGCGCGCCCGACGGACGCCAGGACTTCGGACAGCGCGTCGACCGGTAGGGCCAGCAGTGTCACCGCGCCGAATCCGGCCGCCTCCGTGATCGTCACGGCCCGCGCGCCGTCGCCGATCGCCGCGGCGGCTGCGGCCGCCTGCCCGGCGGCGCATGGAACGGATGGGTTTGCTGGAACGTCGCAGGTACGTGGAAGCGCCTCCGCGCGTGGAGTATTCGCTGACCGCGGCGGGCGTCGATCTGCTGCGCCCGATCTTCGCGCTGGGGGAGTGGGCGGACCGCCACGGGGATTCCGTGCGCACCGCCCTCTACGGCGACCCCGAGGACTGAACCGTCGTCGCGAACGTGGTTGCCACAAGGGCGCTCACCGGTGGCGACACGCTGACCGAACATTGCGTAAACACCGGGCTAACGAGCGTGGAAGGACCCGTGACCTGCGTGAAACTTCCAGCACCCGGGGTTTGACCAGGCTTGGACGACCGTACGATTCAAGATGTGAGCGTTCCACAGGCCGTGCTTTTGGCAGTCCTGGCGGCCGTAGTCGGACTGGCCGTCGGAGGACTGCTCAGTCCGTATGTGAACGCCCGCCAGGAACGCCTGCGTGCCGCCACCGATACCGGGCTGACCATGTCGCAGGTCCTGGACCTGATCGTGCTCGCCTCCGAGTCCGGCATCGCCGTGGTCGACCAGTACCGGGACGTGGTGCTGGTGAACCCGCGTGCCGAGGAACTGGGCGTGGTTCACGACCGCCTGCTCGACGAGCGCGCCTGGGCCGCGGTCGAGCAGGTGCTGGCCGGCGGCCAGGACGTGGAATTCGAGCTCACCGCCAAGATCCCCATGCCCGGCCGCGCCCGCCTGGCTGTCCGAGGGGTTGCTCGACCGCTCTCCCAGGAGAATCCGAACTTCGTGGTCCTGTTCGCGGACGACGATTCCGAGCAGGCCCGCATGGAGGCCACCCGCCGCGACTTCGTCGCCAATGTGAGCCACGAGCTCAAGACCCCGGTCGGCGCCATGAGCCTATTGGCGGAGGCGTTGCTGGAATCGGCGGACGATCCGGATTCGGTGCGGCACTTCGGTGAACGCCTACACGGTGAGGCCCGCCGCATGGGCAAGATGGTGACCGAGCTGATCGCGCTGTCCCGCCTGCAGGGCGCGGAGCGGCTGCCGGAGCTGGAGGCCGTCGACGTCGACACCGTGGTCACCCAGGCCATCGAGCGCTCCCGCAATGTCGCCGAGGCCGCGGGCATCACCGTCTCCACCGACGCCACCAGCGGCCTCGAGGTGCTCGGCGATCAGACCCTGCTGGTGACCGCGCTGTCCAACCTGGTCGAGAACGCCATCGCGTACTCCCCGCGCGGCTCGCACGTGTCGGTGAGCCGGGCGCTGCGCGGCGGCTATGTCAATATCGCGGTCACCGATCGCGGCATCGGCATCTCCAAGGAGGATCAGGAGCGCGTTTTCGAGCGTTTCTTCCGGGCCGACAAGGCGCGCTCGCGTGCCACCGGCGGTACCGGCCTCGGGCTGGCTATCGTCAAGCATGTGGCCGCCAACCACAACGGTGAGATCACCCTGTGGAGCAAACTGGGCACCGGATCGACGTTCACGCTGCGCGTCCCGGCCCATCCTGCCGATTCCAACGGGCAGGGCGACAAGAAGCTTGCCACCGGTGTTCCGGTGGCCAAGAAGGAAAACGGCCCAAGTCCCCTCGGGCGGGCCAGAACCAACGGTGTGGAGGCAACCCGATGACGAGTGTGCTGATCGTCGAGGACGAGGAGTCGCTGGCCGATCCGCTCGCGTTCCTGCTGCGCAAGGAGGGGTTCGAGGTCACCGTCGTGGGTGACGGTCCCTCCGCGCTGACCGAGTTCGATCGCGCCGGTGCGGACATCGTCCTGCTCGATCTCATGCTCCCCGGCATGAGCGGCACCGACGTGTGCAAGCAACTGCGCGCTCGCGGCAGTGTGCCGGTCATCATGGTGACCGCGCGCGACAGCGAGATCGACAAGGTGGTCGGCCTGGAGTTGGGTGCCGACGGCTACGTCACCAAGCCCTACTCCTCGCGCGAGCTGATCGCCCGCATCCGCGCGGTGCTGCGTCGCGGCGCGGGCGAGGAGCCCGACAACGGCAGCGAGACCAGCGTGCTCGAGGCCGGTCCGGTGCGCATGGATGTGGACCGCCACACCGTGCAGGTGAACGGCAAGGCGGTGACCCTGCCGCTCAAGGAGTTCGACCTGCTCGAATACCTGCTCCGCAACTCCGGCCGCGTGCTCACCCGCGGCCAGCTCATCGACCGCGTCTGGGGCGCCGACTACGTCGGCGACACCAAGACCCTCGACGTCCACGTCAAGCGCCTGCGCTCCAAGATCGAGGCCGACCCGGCCAAGCCCGAACACCTGGTCACCGTCCGCGGCCTGGGCTACAAGCTGGAGGCGTAAGCCCCCGGGGCCTTCAACACACGGCTGAGAGCCGTTGACAGCTGTGCATGCGGGCCGACGGTCGGGTGCCGAAACAACTCTGGGCGTACCCGGTGAGTTACCCCGACCGTCACGAAATCAGCCGTCACGTTTCATACGTCAACGAAAGAAGTCCGCCCGCCTCGCGATTCGCGAGGCGGGCGGACTTCATGCTTTCTCCCGACCAAGATCCGTGCAGCCCCCCGGCCGTTATCGGCGACCTACGCGTTGGGGTCGTTCTTCATGGTGTCGACCCACGCGGGGCCGAGGCCGGGCAGTTCCTGCCGGTCCAGGATGATCCAGCCCAGACCCGGGTTGTCCTGCTGCATGCAGTCGTACAGCGGCACGTCCACGCCGTTGCCCTTGCACGCGATGGTGTGGCTGGTGCCGTACGGGCTGACGATGATCTGCTTGCCCGCGTCCTTGGCGCCCAGCACGGCCGGGTCGTTGTACACCACGAAATCGGCGGTGTGGTCGGAGTACGCGTTGGGATCGGCGTTATCGGCGAAGGCTTGCGGCGCGATGGAGACGACGGCACCGGCGGCCAGGGCCGCGACGGCGAGGGTTTTCTTGATCATGGCCTGGATTTCTAACACGTTTCGGTGAATAGGCAATAGCCGGTCGATGTCGGGCGCACTTCCGGCTATTCACAGACCGAGGTCACGGGACCGTCGGGAATTCGAAACATACTTCCACGCAGGTTGATTCGAACCCCGGTGCCGGCACCGATTGTTCACCTGCCGGACACCCGCGCCATTACGAGCCCGCGCTGCCGGTGAGCCCGCCGAGCAGCCCGCCCAGCGCCGAACCCGCGCTGCCGGTATTGCCGCCGCCGGTTCCCCCGGCGCCGGTGCCGCCGCCCGGCTGGGACGGGTCGCTCACGGTTACGGCGATGGTCTTGGTATTGCCGCCCTGCGAGGCGGTGAGTAGGTGCTGGCCTGCGGTGGTGGGCGTCCAGTCGATGCTGGAGTAGCCGACCGGCCACGGGACCTTGCCGGCCGGGGTGAGGCTCTTGCCGTTGTCCGACCAGTAGACCAGCAGGCCGATGCCCGCGCCGCTGAGATTGGCGGTCAGCGTGTATCCGGTGTTGATCGTGTAGGGGGCGCTGCCGGAAATGGACACCGAGTCGACGGTGGCGGCGGCCTGCGGCGCGGCCAGCACGGCCACGGCGGCGGTGGCCGCGAGCCCCGCGACGCCGGCGCCGATCCGGCGGGAGATGCTGCTCATGGGAAAAAAAGTCCTGTCTCGCCTGCTAGTTCGGGGTGGTCCCGCTGCTGCCGCTGCCGAGCGGCCCGGCGGACCCGAAGCCGCTGCCGGAGCTGGTGGACCCGGAGCCGAACGGCGCGTCGGCGACGTCCACCACGATCGACTGGCTGTTGGGTCCCTGCGAGGCGGTGATGATGTGCCGTCCCGTGGTGCTGGGCCGCCAGCTGATGGAGGCGTGGCCCGGGGGAGACGGGATGCGCGGCGGGCCGATCTCGTTGCCGTTGTCGCTGAAGTACACGAGCAGGCCGATCGAGGCGCCGCTGAGCGTGGCGGAGATGGTGTACGCCTTGTCGACCACGACGTTCTTCTGGTCGATGCTGACCGTGTCGACCGCGGCCAGGGCGTCGGGGGCGGCGATCACGGCCGTGGCGGCGAGGGCGGCGAAACCGGTGAGTCCCACGCCGATTCGGCGCGCGCCGAATCTGGATGATGTGTTGCGCATGTGTTGCTCTCCTGTGCTGCGGGCGAGGGAGGTGTACGGGCTTTCGCACCTTAAGGGGAGAAGCATTTGAAGCGCAGGCGTTTCGAAAAAATTCTGAAGCAAGCGTCCGCTTGCTTCAGGTGGGCGTGACGGATCCCGGAACAGCACCCGTCACGCCCCGCGTCCGGGTCTAGCTGCTGCCGAACAGTCCGCGCAGCAGTCCGCCGACCAGCGAGCCCGCGCTGCCGGTGGCACTGCCCGAGCCGCTGCTGCCACTGCCGCCGCCGCTCGGCTGCGTCGTGGTCGGCGAGGTGGTCGTGGTCGGCGGGGTGGTGGTCGTGGTGGTCGGCGGGGTGGTGGTGCCGTCGGCGACATTCACGATCAGGGTGTTGGTGCTGCTGCCCTGCGAGGCTGTGATGATGTGCTGGCCCGCGGTGGTCGGCTTCCAGTCGAGGCTGGCGTTGTAGGGCGGCCACGGCACCTTGCCTGCGGGGGTGAGGCTGTTGCCGTTGTCGCTCCAGTAGACGAGCAGGCCGAACGACGCGCCGGAGAGGCTGGCGTGGAGGGTGTAGGTGTTGCCGACGGTCCAGTTCGATCCGGAGACGGTGACCGAGTCGACGCTGGCGTGGGCGGCCGGAGCCTCGTGTGTGGTCACCACGGCGACGGCGCCCGTCGCGATGGCCAGCCCGGCGAGACCGATGCCGAGATGGCGGCCGCCCAAGGGGAATTTGCTCACTATGCGTACTCCTGTGCTGCGACCCCTGCGGGTAGGGATCGTTCGCACAGTAGGTGAGCGGCTATGTGAAATATGCCGATTTCAAAAAATTACCGGCAAGTTTTCCGCTACTGCTTGGCGGGCTTCGCCTTCTTCACGGCCTTCGCCTTGGCCGGAGCGGTCCCCGCCTTGGCCGGAGCGGACGCCGTCTTGGCCGGAGCGGACGCCGTCTTGGCCGGAGCGGACGCCGCTTGCCGCGACTCGGCCGCCTTCTCCTCCGCGATGGCGGTCGCCGGGTGCGCGGCCACGATGCCCAGGCCCTGCCGGCGCTTGCAGTGCTGCGCCAGCTCGTCGTAGGCGGGCTTGCCGATCAGCTCGATCAATTCCGGCGCGTAAGCCTCCCACACCGGCCGGGTGCCGACGTGTGCATCCGGGGATCCGGTGCAGTACCAGTTCAGATCGAGCCCGCCCGGACCCCAGCCGCGCCGGTCGTATTCGGTGATGGCGGTGCGCAGGATCTCCACCCCGTCGGGCCGGTCCACCCATTCCTGGGTCCGCCGGATGGGCAGCTGCCAGCACACCTCGGGCTTCACGGTGAGCGGTTCCAGGCCCTTGCGCAGCGCCATGGTGTGCAGTGCGCAGCCGATGCCCTCACTGAAGCCGGGCCGGTTCAGGAAGATGCACGCGCCATCGACACGCCGCGTGCGCAACGCCGGTTCGTCGTCGAGGTCGTCCTCTTCCAGATACAGCTTCTTGCGGACCCGGCCCTTGTCGTCGACGGCCCGGTCCATCAGCTGCCAGTCGTCGGCTGTGAGCATTTTCACAGCCTCGTGCAGCTTCTTGCCGTCCTCGGCGTCGGAGAGGAACGCGCCGTGCGAACAGCAGCCGTCGTTCTCGCGGCCGTCGATGATGCCCTGACAGGCTGGAGTGCCGAAAACACAGGTCCAGCGCGAAAGCAGCCAGGTCAGATCGGCCGCGATCAAATGCTCGTCATTTGCCGGATCGACGAATTCGATCCACTCCCGGGGGAAGTCGAGTTCCACCTCGGGCGCCGGATCGATCTTCGCCGCTGGTCGAAGCCCGGTCGGCCCGCTCGCCGATGCACCTGCCGTCACAACGCGGAACGCTAACAGCTCAGTCGCCTGGCCTGAAGTCGTGACGCACCCAGTACCGTGTTCTTGTGCGGCTCGGTGTACTCGATGTGGGAAGCAATACCGTCCACCTGCTCGTGGTGGACGCGCATCGTGGTGGACACCCGATGCCTATGAGCTCGACGAAGTCCGCGCTGCGGCTGTCGGAGAGCATGGACGACCAGGGTCGGATCACCCCGACCGGCGCCGCCCGACTCACCGCTACCGTAGCCGAATTCGCAAGCATCGCAAAGACTTCCGGTTGTGTGGAGTTGATGGCCTTCGCTACCTCCGCGGTCCGCGAGGCCACCAACTCCGAAGAGGTGCTGGCCCGGGTGCGGCGCGAGACGGGGGTGCAGCTCGAGGTGCTCTCCGGGGTCGACGAGGCTCGACACACTTTCCTCGCGGTGCGCCGCTGGTACGGCTGGAGCCCCGGGCGGATTCTGAATCTGGATATCGGCGGCGGCTCGCTCGAGATGAGCAACGGCGCCGACGAGGATCCGGATGTGGCGCTCTCCCTGCAACTGGGCGCGGGCCGGCTGACCCGGGACTGGCTGCGCCACGATCCGCCGGGCAAGCGCCGGGTCGCGGTGCTGCGCGACTGGCTCGACGCCGAGCTGGTGCTGCCGAGCAAGCAGCTGCTCGAGGTGGGACGCCCGGATCTTGCGGTGGGCACCTCCAAGACCTTCCGCTCGCTGGCCCGGCTGACCGGTGCCGCCCCCTCTGTTGCGGGACCCCGGGTTCGGCGTACCCTCACGAGTTCCGGCCTGCGGCAGCTGATTGCGTTCATATCGAGAATTACGGCCGCCGACCGGGCAGAATTGGAAGGCGTAAGTTCTGATCGGTCACAGCAACTCGTGGCCGGCGCGCTGGTCGCGGAGGCGAGTATGCGGGCACTGTCCCTGGACACGCTCGAAATCTGTCCCTGGGCACTGCGAGAGGGATTGATCTTGCGCAAACTGGATACCGACCTGGATAGCGAACCGATAACCGGCGGCCCCGAGGGCGGCCTGTCGGGCCCGATCGAAACGGTGTCTCGATGACCGAGGATGCAAGCCAGCTGTCCGTCGCCGAACTATTGGCACGAAACGGGCAGCAAAATGGGACCCCCGCGAGCGGTGGGGGGCGTAGACGTCGAAGCGGCCGTGGCATTTCCGTCGCGGAGCTGACCGGTGACATTCCGGTGGTGCCGCGGGCCGGATCGTCGTCACATGCCGCACCGGACGACGAGGCGGCCGCTCCCGCGCCCGAACACACCCCGATTGAATCGGACTATTCAAACTTTTCGAACTTCTCGAATAATTCTGATTACTCGAACTTTTCGGAATATGCGGACCTCTACGCCGCCGCGTCATCGGGCCGGCCGGAAACTCCGTCCTACTCGATGCCCGATTCGGAACCCGCGTATTCCCCGGTCTCCGGGCCCATTTCGTACTATGACCCGCTGGCGCCGGCCCTGCAGCCGCCGTCCCTACCCGAGCCGTCCGGTCAGGACTGGTCGGCCGGCCTGAATTGGCCCCCGACCGAGAACCCGCTACAGCCGGACGGTCGCGCCACCGGCGGAGGTCGCCGCCGCAAGCCGGATCCGCTGGATTCCGAGGTGTCCCTGGATCGCCTGCAGGGCACCGAAACCCCCGCCCCGCCCCGCGAGGGCGGCCGTCGCCGCCGCTACGACCCGGACGACGAGAACACCGACGAGGTGCGCCCGTTCCGCGGTGAGGCCGCCCCGCGGCCGCCGCTCGAGGAGCCCGCGCGCACCCAGTTCAACCCCGCGGCCCGCGCGCCCTTCGAAGACCGCACGCGGTTCGATCCGGCGGCTCCCGCGTGGCCGCCCGCGCCGGGACCCGAACCGCTACCGCGCAATCCGCGCCCGGATCGTCCCGGTTACGACGCTGACCTTCCGGGATTCGACGCCAACCGCCCGGGCTTCGACGGGAATCGTTCCGGCTTCGAACCCACGCAGGCCGCCCCCGCCGCCCCGCCGATGTCGCGGTCGGCCCGCCGGCACGCGGAGGCCCAGCGGCAGTCCGCCCCGCCGGCCGAGCGCCGCGGCGGCGTGGATCACGGTGCCGCCAACGGACTCCCGGCGTGGTCGGCGCGAAGACGACCGGGCCCCGAACCCGCACCGGGCGCACCGGTGGCCGGACCGGGCGCACCGGTGGCCGGACCGGGCGCACCGGAGCGCGTGGATCAGGCGGCGGTGCCGACCGCCGCGTGGTCGTCCTCGCTGGCCGACGACGATCAGCAGCTGCTCTCCGGGCAATCGGTTGCCGGGGATCTGCTTCGCGACGCCCACGATCGCGATGTGGAACGCGCGGACCGGAATTCGCGGAACAACGGCAATCGGCGCGGCGGCGGTTTCCGCGGGCGTACCGCGGTCGCACCCGAACCCGATCCCGCCGATCACCTCACCGACTTCTACGAACCGCTCGACGACGACTACGACGATTACGACGACGAGCCCGAAACCTCCATGGCCGGACGGCTTTCCGCGTTCACGCAGAAGGCCGGCGCGCTCGGTCGCAAGGCCGCGGGCGGTTCCCGGGCCAAGCGCACCGCCGGCGCCGAGTCCGCCGCCGCCCGTTCGCGCGCCAAGGGCCGCTCCGACGAGGACGAGCACCGCCGGCAGTGGCTGATGATCGCGGGCCAGAGCGTGGGCGCGGCGGTCGCGGGAATGTTGCTGTTCAAGGGTTTCGAGCGCATGTGGGAAATGCTCCCGTGGGTTGCCCTGACCCTGGCGATGATCGTGATTCTGGGTCTGGTCGCCTTGGTGCGGGTACTACGGCGCACCGATGACATTTTCTCCACTGTGATTGCCGTCGTCGTAGGCGTCTTCGTGACGCTCGGACCGCTAGCCTTTCTACTCAGTACGAACTGAGCAGGGAGCAGCAGTGGGGAATATCGTGCAGGCGCAGGGGGCGAACACCGAAGGCCGGGCGGGGCGCAAGGAAGTCCGGGTCGGTCTCTCGACCGCGTCGGTGTATCCGGAGAACACCGAGGCCGCTTTCCGGTACGCGGCCGAACTCGGTTATGACGGGGTGGAACTCATGGTGTGGGCCGAACCGGCCAGCCAGTCGATTTCCACCGTGCAGCATTTCGCGCACAAGTACGACGTGCCGGTGCTGGCCGTGCACGCGCCGTGTCTGCTGATCTCGCAACGGGTCTGGGGGCGGACCCGATCGCGAAGCTCACCCGCAGCGTGCACACCGCCGAGGCGCTGGGCGCCGCGACCGTGGTGGTGCACCCGCCCTTCCGCTGGCAGCGCCGCTACGCCGAGGGCTTCGCCAAACAGGTTGCCGAACTGGAAAGTTCGAGCCCGGTGGCGGTGGCGGTGGAGAACATGTTCCCGATGCGCGCCGACACGCTGTTCCGCGGCAGTTCGATTCAGCGCCTGGAACGCCGCGGCGGCCCCGGCCCGTCCATCACCACCTTCGGTCCCTCCTACGAACCCACCGACGTCGGTTTCCGCCACTACACCCTGGACACCTCGCACACCGCGACCGCGGGCATGGATCCGCTGGTGCTGGCGGGCCGCATGGGTTCCGGCCTCACCCACCTGCACCTGGCCGACGGCCGCGGTGCCGCCACCGACGAGCACCTGATTCCCGGCGACGGCACCCAGCCGGTAGCCGAGCTCTGTGAGATGTTGGTGCACAACGGTTTCGACGGCCAGGCTGTCATCGAGGTGAACACCCAGATGGCGCGTACCACCATGGACCGCGCCGCCATGCTCAATCGCGCGCTGACTTTCGCCCGCACCCATCTCAACGACTTCACCCCCGCCCCGGCCCCGGAGCCCACGGCCGCTCACCGCGGCTGAGCCGCGTCGATCCGGTTCGCTGGAATTGGTCCGGTTCGCTGGAAGTGATTCATCCCACCGCCCGACCGGAATGTTCGAGGCGTCCGTTTACGCTGTACAAACCATGGCGGAAGGGCAGCGGATGACAACGGAGTCGACCGTCGATCTGGAATCGGCGAGCGGATTGGCGAACGCGCCGTTCGGTCGTGTGTGCGCGATGACCGAACTCGATTCGACGACCCCCGAGGTCGGTCGCTTCGCGGGTTCGATCGACCCCATCTGGACCATCGGCCCGAAGGTGCACGGCGGCACCATGGTCGCGAGCAGTGCGGCCGCCGCCACCGAATGGCTGCGCCGCACCGCACCCGACCACGCCGCCATGTTCCCGATCTCGGCCAGCACCGACTTCCTCGGCGCTCCCGATCCGGGCGAGGTCTCCTACGAGGTGCGCACCCGCAAGCTGGGCCGCCAGATCGGACTCGTCGACGCGAGCCTCATCCAGAACGGCCGCACCCTGGTGCACACCGCCTTCACGTTCAGCCACCTTGACGACTCGGATCCGCACTACGCCGACGACCACGCGGGCGATATGCCCGCCGAGCCGCCCGCCGACGCCCTCGCCTACGACGAGCGCAACCCGATGGGCAAGCTCGTCCACGTGGCCCGGGGCTCCTCGGTCGCCATCGACCCGAAGTGGGCCCGCTTCCTGTCCGGCGAGAAGTCCGATCCCCGCCTGCGCCTGTGGATCCGCCCCCTCGAAGGCGACGAGGCCGACCCCGACGTCTCCGCCTTCTTCGCCATGATGTCGGCCGACATGAGCCCCCCGGTCCCCATGAACCTGGGCCATTTCGGCTGGGCCCCAACCGTTCAGATGACCACCTACCTCCGCCGCCGCCCGGCCTCAGGCTGGCTCCGCGTCATCGCCCGCGCCCGCGAGGTCGGCCACCGCATGTTCGACGAGGACCAACTGGTCATCGACTCCACCGGCGCCATCGTCGCCCAGAGCCGCCAACTGGCCCTGATACCGACCCGTCTCTCCGAGCCTTCAGCGCGCGGCTGAGAGCCGTCGGCGTTGGCGATGCGGGCCGCCGGTTGGGAGCCGAAACCACTTTGGGCGTACCCGGTGAGTTACCCCGACCGTTGCGAAATCAGTTGTCGCCTCGGCATACGAAGGTGAGGCGCTGCGCGCTGAAATCGCGGCGCGACGGTACAGCTAGCCTTTATCCATGACGAGGATTGCGGTAATCGGCGGTGGCCGGATCGGGGAGGCGTTGATCGCCGGGCTGCTCGAATCCGGGCGGGCGAGCAAGGATCTGGTGGTGGTCGAGCCGGTGGCGGCGCGGGCGGAGTTGCTGGCGGACCGTTTCGGGATTCGCGTTACCGATGACATCGCCGATGCCGCCGAGTCCGCGGACCTCATCGTGATCGCGGTGAAGCCCAACGATGTCGACGGTGTGGTCGGAGAGCTGGGCAAGGCCGAGCTCGGCGACGACCACGATCAGGTGCTGGTGTCGCTGGCGGCCGGCGTGCCGACCGCGCGCATGGAATCCCGGCTGCCGGCCGGCTTCCCGGTCGTGCGCGTCATGTCGAACACCCCGATGCTGGTGGGTCAGGGCATGAGTGCCATCGCGCCGGGCCGCTACGCTCGCAAGGAGCAGCTGACCCTGGTCACCGAGATGCTCGAGGCGGTGGGCAAGGTGGTGACGGTCTCCGAGTCGCAGATGGATGCCGTGACCGCGGTGTCGGGTTCGGGTCCGGCGTATTTCTTCCTGATCGTCGAGGCCATGATCGACGCCTCGGTGGGTCTGGGCCTGAACCGGGACGTGGCCACCCAGCTGGTCACCCAGACCATGCTCGGCTCGGCGGCCCTGCTCGAGGAGTCGGGTCAGTCTGCCCCGGAGTTGCGTGCGGCCGTCACCTCGCCCGCGGGCACGACGGCGGCGGGTCTGCGGGAGTTGGAGCGGGGCGCGGTGCGTTCGGCTTTCCACGACGCATTGCATGCCGCAAAACGCCGTTCCGTGGAACTCGGCGCCGTCGCGGACTAACGTTGTTGATGCGGTTGTCGCGCTCGCCGCATTCAAAACTGCTCGGTTGCTAGTTTGCTGCCGAAGGCCGACTCGCCACAGCAAAGGCTGATTTCTCACACCCGTCGCAGCAATCCCACTGGTCCCGCTAAGCTTCAAGGAGCACGTGCGTGTCTGTTCCGCCGGTGGGGAAGCCGGCGGCGCGGACGTGCCGGAGGTCAGTGGCGCAATGATGTCTGGAAACAGCCAAGCGAGGTCCGGAAACAGCCCAATCAACGCGGGATCCGTTATCGGCGGAGGTACGCAGTTCCTCACCGTCGCCGAGGTCGCGAATCTGATGCGGGTATCCAAAATGACGGTGTACCGGCTGGTGCATTCGGGAGAGCTGCCCGCGGTGCGGGTGGGGCGTTCCTTCCGGGTGCACGCCAAGGCGGTGCACGACTATCTGGAGACGTCCTACTTCGACGCGGGGTAGAAACGCCCGGCTAGTCATCCAGCCCCACCGGTTTCGTTCGCCGGAGAGTGGCCCGGTAGCATGGACCGGCATCCTGTACGTGCCGGTGGTGCCGCCGGGTCCATCTCGGCCCGTATCGGGTAGGGACTGTGCAGGGTCAGACAGTGTGCACCCCGTTGACGCGGGGATGACCCGAGAGAACGCGAGGAACAACCCTATGGGTTCTGTGATCAAGAAGCGCCGCAAGCGCATGTCGAAGAAGAAGCACCGCAAGCTGCTTCGCCGCACGCGTGTTCAGCGTCGCAAACTCGGCAAGTAAGTCGCTGCGTCGTAGCTGGAAGCCCGTCACCTCGGTGACGGGCTTTCGCTATTTTCACGGGTGATTGAAGTCATCGTTAGATCCTGGTTAATACCCTTCGGATGCCCCCTACTCGCCGGTTACCCTGGGAGCGCGGGAATAAGGCAGTGATATTTCAAGATGGGGGCTCGAGTGGGATCCGGTGCGGCAGGGACCCGGGACGGGCAGGCACCCAAGGTTGTCATGGTGACCGGCGCGAGCCGGTTCTTCGGCGGCAATGTGGTGGCCCGGCTGGCGGCCGATCCTGCCGTCGAACGGATCATCGCCGTGGATGCCAAACAGCCCAGCCGGGAGTTGCTGCGCCGCATGGGGCGCGCCGAATTCGTTCGCGCCGATATTCGGAATCCGTTGATCCGCAAGGTTATCGACGGAAATCAGGTGGACACGGTGGTGCATCCCGCGGCACTGTCGCGCCCGCCGTCGGGTGGCGGCCGCGCGGCCATGAAGGACATGAACGTGCTGGGGGCCATGCAGCTGTTCGCGGTGTGCCGCAAGGCATCCAGCGTGCGGCGGGTGGTGGTGCGTTCCTCGTCGGCCGTCTACGGGTGCAGCGCCAAGGATCCGGTGAAGTTCACCGAGGAGATGAGCGCGCGCACCCCACCGCGCGGCTGGTTCGCGCGGGACATGGTCGAGGTGGAGGGTTTCGTCCGCGGTCTGGCGCGGCGGCGGCCCGACATCTCGGCGGCCATTCTGCGGTTTCCGCCGATCGTGGGTCCGCAGCTGGCCAAACGCGGTGTGCAGTATTTCCGTTCGCCGATCACGCCGACCATCCTCGGCCGCGATCCGCGCATGCAGCTGCTGCACGAGGAGGACGGCATCGCCGCCCTCGTGCACTCCGCCATGACGGCACCGGGTGGCACCTTCAACGTGGCCGGGGACGGCGCCATGGCGCTGTCGCAGGCCATCCGCCGGGCCGGGCGGGTCGAATTACCGGTCCCGTACGCGGTTTTCCGCACCGGCGGGCGCACCGTCATGGGCCCGGTGATGCGGGAGTTCACCGCGGAGCAGATCGACTATTTCCACTTCGGCTGCGGTCTGGACACCACCCGGATGCGCACCGAACTCGGATTCCAACCGCGCTGGACCACGGTGCAGGCATTCGACGACTTCATAGGGGGCGCAGCGTTGCGGCCCGTAATCGATCCCGCGTGGATCGATGCCGCAGAGAAAAAACTTCTCGGTCTGCTCGGGGCCGGGACGGGAGCACACCAATGAGTGATGTAGCGAAGGTGATTCGTCTTCACGACGTGGATTTCGAGGCGCGGCACAATCGCCCGTCTCGGGTGTGGCCGGTGGGGGAACCGGCCGCGCTCACCCCGGTGACCTCGCTGACCGATCGGCTCGCCGAAGCCGAAGCGCGCCAGCCCAAGTCGCTGGGCGAGCTGATCCGGGGGACCGTAGCCGACGGGGTCCGCTACACCGCCGATTTCGCCCGCCGTCGCCTCACCGGCGACTACCAGGTCGACGAATTCGGTTTGGACGAGCACCTTCTCGAATCGGTCATCCTGCCGATGCTGCGGCCGCTGTCGGACCTGTGGTTCAGGGTCGAGGTGTCGGGCATCGAGAACATTCCGGAGGTGGGCGGCGCGCTGGTCGTGGCCAACCACGCGGGCACGGTGCCGCTGGACGGGCTGATGCTGCAGCTGGCCGTGCACGACCGGCATCCCAAGCAGCGGGCGCTGCGCATCCTGGCCGCAGATCTCATCTTCGAGGCGCCGCTCATCGGCGGGCTGGCGCGCAAGGCCGGGCACACCCTGGCCTGCCCCTCGGACGCCGAAAGGCTGTTGCGCGCGGGCGAAGTCGCGGGCGTGTTCCCGGAGGGCTACAAGGGCATCGGCAAGCCGTACTCGGACCGGTACAAGCTGCAGCGTTTCGGCCGTGGCGGTTTCGTCTCGGCGGCGGTGCGCACCGGGGTGCCGATCATCCCGTGCTCCATCGTGGGCTCGGAGGAGATCTACCCCAAGCTGGCCGACCTCAAGCCGCTGGCCCGGCTGCTGGGTATCCCGTATTTCCCGGTGACGCCACTGTTCCCGCATCTGGGACCGCTGGGCGCGATTCCGTTCCCGTCCAAGTGGTACATCGAATTCGGCGAACCGATTTCGACCTCGGGATACGAACCCGCAGACGCGGATGATCCGATGACGATGTTCGAAGTGACCGATCAGGTGCGCGAAACCATTCAGGGAACGCTGTACAAGAATCTGATCAAGCGCCGTAATCCGTTCACGGGTTAGAGAATTCGCACAGATATACGAACGGCCCGGTCCGATTGGACCGGGCCGGTTCATTTTTCGGCCTAGCTGGCTCTGGCTTCCCGCTTGCGGGAAAGCACAGCGGCCGCCGCGCCACCGGCCGCGCCGAGCGCGATGGCCGTCGGCACACCGACTTTCGCGGCCTTGCGGCCGGTGCGGAAGTCGCGGATCTCCCAGCCCCGGTTCTTGGCGACCTCGCGTAGGTCCGCGTCCGGGTTGATGGCCACCGCGGTGCCCACCAGCGAGAGCATGGGGACGTCATTGTGGCTGTCGGAATAGGCGGTGCAGCGCTTGAGGTTCAGGCCCTCGCGAATGGCCAGGGTGCGCACCGCGTGCGCCTTGCCGAGCCCGTGCAGGATGTCGCCGACCAGGCGGCCGGTGAACACGCCGTTCTCGCTCTCGGCGACCGTGCCCAGCGCGCCGGTCAGGCCGAGGCGCTTGGCGATGACCTGCGCCAGCTCCACCGGCGTCGCGGTGACCAGCCAGACCTGCTGGCCCGCGTCCAGGTGCATCTGGGCCAGCGCCCGGGTGCCCGGCCAGATCTTGTCGGCGATGATCTCGTCGTAGATCTCCTCGCCGAGCGCGGCCAGTTCGGCGGTGGGACGCCCGGCGATGAAGGACAGCGCCTTCTCCTTGCCGGAGGCCATATCCGAGTGGCTCTCCTTGCCGGTCACCCGGAATTTGACCTGTTTCCAGGCCATATCGACCAGGTCGGAGGTCTTGAAGTACTTGCGCGCGGCCAGCCCGCGGGCGAAGTGCACGATGGACGCGCCCTGCACCATGGTGTTGTCGACATCGAAGAAGGCGGCGGCGGTGAGGTCGCGGGGGACCGCGGGGGCCGGCGTGTCGTCATCGTGCGCCTGCAGGGCGAGTTCGGCGTCGTGCAGGGCCAGAGCGGCATCGGCGCTGGCCTCACCGGCCAGATTGGCGCGGACCTCTTCCTCGCTGGGGCCGAACGGGCTGCGGGTGATGCGGGTGAACTGATCCTGCAGGTCGGCCAGGCTCTGACCCCAGCGCGCGGGGAACTCACCGAAGTGGCCCGCGATGAAGCTCGTCCCCTGCTCTTTCGAACGTTCCGGCACCAGTACCTCCGCCTGCTCCGCTATCACACCGGTCAGCCCGCGACCAATACGCAGGGTGCATGCGCCGGCACAGTCAACAGTAACGCCCACTGATGGCCGGAACGTAGACGGTGAACGACATAACGGAGAGTTGTTAGATGGTGGCTATGAGCGATTCTCCACATGCTGTGACTCTGTTGACCCGCAATGGCTGCGGACTGTGCCATACGGCACTCGAGCAATTGCGCCCGATCTGCGCCGAGTTCGGCATCGAGGTGGCGACCGTCGATGTGGACGAGGCCGCGGCCACCGATCCCGGCCTGCGCGCCGAATACGGGGACCGGCTGCCGGTGGTGCTGCTGGACGGGCGCGAGCACAGCTATTTCGACGTGGACGAACCCCGCCTGCGCGCCGACCTCGCGAAATAGCGAGTGATAGGGGACTTTTGGGGGCCGCGAACCCGAACCCCCTTCCCCCGTCCGCTCCGGTGTGTTGCGTAGCGGGTTCGGGCCGATGAGGGTTGAATGAACCCGGGGCCGGAGCCCGCCGCAAAGTGACTGAATTCACCGACTTTGTGCAGGGCTTCACAAGCGGTTACGGTGGTGGCACGCAACCCGCGTTCAGCGGACGCGACCCCCTGAACCTGACTCGACCTCGCCAGTAAGGACCGCGACGGTCTCCCGGCGTCGGGTCGACAAAAGAACCCGGACACTCACCCCCGGCCGGACGAGGAGCGCAAGCGACGTGACAGAGCAGCACGAGACGCCGCCGACTGGCGTCTCCAAGGCTCTGCAGAAGGACATCCCGCAGGCCACGGTGGCCCGGCTGGCTACGTACCTTCGTGTGCTCGCCGTACTCGCCGACGACGGTGTAGCCATCGTATCGAGTGAGGAACTGGCTGTCGCGGCGGGTGTCGGTTCGGCCAAGTTGCGCAAGGATCTTTCGTTCCTCGGGCCCAACGGCGTTCGGGGTGTCGGCTACGACGTCATCAAGCTGCGCGACCGCATCGAGGATGTGCTCGGACTGTCCGAGGGACACCGGGTGGTGCTGGTCGGAGCGGGTCATCTGGGTCGGGCGCTGGTCGGTTACGGCGGTTTCCGCCGCCGCGGTTTCGCCATGGTCGGGCTGTTCGACAACGATCCCGCGGTGATCGACACCGTGGTGTGCGGACTGGTCGTCCGCGATGTGGCCGAATTGGCCGATGCCGTGGCCGCTTTGGAGCCCACCATCGCCGTCCTCACCGTGCCGGACACCGCCGCGCAGGGCGTGTGCGATCTGCTGGTGGACGCCGGGGTGCAGTGCATTCTGAGCTTCTCGGCGCTGGCGCTGGACGCGCCCGCCACCGTCGAGGTGCGGCGGGTGGATCTCGCGGTGGAGATGCAGCTGCTCTCGTTCGAGCGGGCCCGCAATGCGGAATCGGCCGCCGAGGAAGCGATGAGCGCGGCCGCCGCGGGCGGCGCCGCCAATGACGTGAGCGTGGTGTCCACCCCGATTCGCCGGGTGGCGACGATTCAGATGCCTGCGGGCGGCCCGGCGGCGGGCGCGGAGACAACCAGCAAGGGAGCGGTGGTCCAGCCATGAGTGTGCTTCTCGTCGGGATCTCGCATCGAAGTGCGCCGGTGGCGGTGCTCGAGAAGGTCGCCATCACCGAGACCGACCGGCCCAAGCTGACCGACAAGATGCTGGCCTCCAGCCACGTTTCCGAGGCGATGATCGTCTCCACCTGCAACCGCATCGAGGTCTACGCGGTCGTGGACGCCTTCCACCCGGCGCTGGGCGAGATCGGCGAATTGCTCACCCGGCATTCGGGTCTGCCGCTGCCGGAGCTCACCAAGC
The DNA here is from genome assembly GCF_007990715.1 of Nocardia seriolae NBRC 15557. Classification (GTDB taxonomy): domain Bacteria; phylum Actinomycetota; class Actinomycetes; order Mycobacteriales; family Mycobacteriaceae; genus Nocardia; species Nocardia seriolae. The sequence continues at coordinate 33,191 of NZ_BJWY01000035.1, forward strand.
ACGCCTACGTGCGCTACGCCGAGGCCGCGGCCGAGCACCTGTTCGCGGTGGCCTCGGGCCTGGACTCGATGGTGGTCGGCGAGCAGCAGATCCGGAGCCAGATCCGCGCCGCCTACGCCGCCTCGGACGCGCAGCAGGCCTCCGGGCGCACCCTGCACGAGCTGGCCCAGCACGCGCTGCGGGTCGGCAAGCGGGTGCACTCCGAGACCGGGATCGACCGCGCGGGCGCCTCGGTGGTGTCGGTGGCGCTGGATCGCGCCGCCGCGGTGCAGGGTCCGCTGGCCGGGCGCACGGCGCTGGTGCTGGGCGCGGGCGCGATGGGCGGGCTCGCGGTGGCGCAGCTGGCGCGCGGCGGGGCCGCGAAGGTCATCGTGGTGAACCGGACGCTGGAAAAGGCGCAGCGGCTGGCGAATACGGCCACCACCATGCACGGGGTGGCGGCCGAGGCCATCGAGATCGATCGGCTCGACGAGGCCATGGCGTCGGCCGAGGTCGTGGTCACCTGTACCGGCGCGGTCGGCACCGTGGTGACCCTCGCGGATGTGCATCGCGCGCTGTCCGCCAAGGCCGGTGCCCGCGAACTGGTCATCTGCGATCTGGGCCTGCCCCGGGATGTGGACCACGCGGTGGCCGGGCTGCCCGGCGTGACCGTCATCGACATGGAGACGCTGCAGCGCGATCCGTCGGCCGGCGCGGCCGCCGACGACACCGCCGCCGCGCGCACCATCGTGGCCGACGAGCTTTCCAAATACCTTGCCGGACAGCGCATGGCCGAGGTCACCCCGACCGTCGCCGCGCTGCGCCAGATGGCCGCCGACGTGGTGGAGGCCGAGCTGCTACGCCTGGATTCCCGACTACCGGGACTGGAATCGACAGAACGTGACGAGGTCGCACGTACCGTGCGACGGGTGGTCGACAAGCTGCTGCACGCGCCGACGGTGCGGGTCAAACAGCTGGCGTCCACCCCCGGCGGGGACAGCTATGCCGAGGCGCTGCGCGAGCTTTTCGAACTCAAACCCGGTGCGGCACAAGCGGTTGCCGCGCCGATGGAGATCTCCGCCCTGCAGGGCGAACTGGCCGACGATTTCACCGCCGCCCACCCGGGTGACGAACAGGGGCTGACCGCATGACCGGAGCAATGGTGCACGAGAACGAGACAACAGTCCGCGGGACAGTAGATTCGCCTTGGCGCATCGGGACCCGCGGCAGTCTGCTGGCGCTCACCCAGGCCGGGCACGTGCGCGACGCCCTGATCGCCAACGGCCAGCAGGCCGAACTGGTGATCGTGAAGACCGCCGGTGACCGCAACGCCACTGATCCCGTGCAGAAGATCGGCGTCGGTGTGTTCACCGCCGCGCTGCGCGAGGAATTGGCCGCGGGCACCGTCGATATCGCGGTGCACTCGTACAAGGATCTGCCGACCGCCCAGGACCCGCTGTTCGATATCGCCGCCATTCCGGGCCGCCAGGATCCGCGCGACGCGCTGGTCGCCCGCGACGGCCTGGTGCTGGGCGAGCTGCCCGCGGGCGCGAAGGTCGGCACCTCCGCGCCGCGGCGCTCGGCGCAGCTGAAGGCGCTGGGCCTCGGCATCGAGATCGTGCCGCTGCGCGGCAATCTCGACACCCGGATTTCCAAGGTTGTCAACGGTGAACTCGATGCCGTCGTGGTGGCGCGGGCCGGGCTGGCCCGCATCGACCGCCTCGACGCCGTCACCGAATCACTCGAACCGGTGCAGATGCTGCCCGCCCCGGCGCAGGGCGCGCTGGCGGTCGAGTGCCGCAGCGCCGACACCGAACTCGTGACCATCCTGTCCGCCCTCGACGATCCCGGCACCCGTGCCGCGATCACCGCGGAGCGGATGCTGCTGGCCGAACTGGAGGCCGGCTGTACCGCACCGATCGGTGCGCTGGCCGAGGTCGTCGAATCGCTCGACGACGACGGCCGGGTGGTGGAGGAGTTGTCGCTGCGCGCCTGCGCGGCGGCGATCGACGGCTCGGACGTGATCCGGGCTTCAGTAGTGGGCCCGGTGGCGGATGCCGAGGAACTGGGCCGAGCACTGGCGCGCGAGCTCTTGGAGCTGGGGGCGCGCGAACTGCTCAGCGTCACAGAGGGTTCGAACAACGAGGAATCGAACAACGTGGAATCCGCTGAGCTCACCGACGACAGCAATCCCAGCCCAATGGAGAACCAACGATGAGCCGTGTGACGAAGAAGAATCCCGGTCGGATCCTTTTCGTGGGGTCCGGGCCCGGTGATCCGGCGCTGCTCACCGTGCGTGCCCGGGAGGTGATCGGCCGCGCGACGCTGGCGTTCACCGATCCCGATGTCGACAAGGGCGTGCTCGCCCTGATCGGCACCGCGGTCGAGGAGAGCCCGGACGGGACCCGTCCGGTGGACGTGCGACCCGCGCTGGGTGACGCCGCCGAGGTGGCCAAGACCCTGATCGCGGAGGCGCGCAACGGTTTCGATGTGGTGCGCCTGGTGTCCGGTGATCCGATGACCACCGATTCGGTCATCCACGAGATCAACGCGGTCACCCGCTCGCATCTGAACTTCGAGGTGCTGCCGGGCCTTTCGGCCGGTACCACCGTGCCCGCCTACGCGGGCATCGAAATCGGCTCCAGCCACACCGAGGTGGATGTGCGCGGCGAGGTGGACTGGGCGGCCGTGGCCGGCGCGCCGGGTCCGCTGGTGCTGCACGCCACCTCCGGGCACCTGGCCGAAACCGCTTCCGCGCTGGTGGAACACGGCCTCGCGCCGCAGACCCCGGTGGCGGTGACCGTGCGCGGGACCACGCGTCAGCAGCGCACCATCGACGCCACCCTGGCGACGCTGAACAATGCCGCGTCCGAACTGGTCGGCTCGCTGGTGGTCACGGTCGGCAAGGAGGTGGACAAGCGCGCCAAGACTTCCTGGTGGGAGTCGCGGGCACTGTACGGCTGGACCGTACTGGTGCCGCGCACCAAGGAGCAGGCCGGTGAGATGAGCGAGAAGCTCGTCAACCACGGCGCCATTCCGATGGAGGTGCCGACCATCGCGGTCGAGCCGCCGCGCAGCCCGGCGCAGATGGAGCGCGCGGTCAAGGGTCTGGTCGACGGCCGCTACCAGTGGGTGGTGTTCACCTCCACCAACGCGGTGCGCGCGGTGTGGGAGAAGTTCGGCGAATTCGGCCTGGACGCCCGCGCTTTCAGCGGTGTGAAGATCGCCTGCGTCGGCGAGGCCACCGCGGAGAAGGTGCGCTCGTTCGGCATCAACCCGGAGCTGGTGCCCTCGGGCGAGCAGTCCTCCGAGGGCCTGCTGGCCGATTTCCCGCCCTACGACGACGTTTTCGACCCGGTCAACCGGGTGCTGCTGCCGCGCGCGGACATCGCCACCGAGACCCTCGCCGAGGGCCTGCGCGACCGCGGCTGGGAGATCGACGATGTCACCGCCTACCGCACCGTGCGCGCGTCTCCGCCGCCCGCGGAGACCCGCGAGATGATCAAGACCGGTGGTTTCGACGCGGTCCTGTTCACCTCGTCCTCCACGGTCCGCAACCTGGTCGGCATCGCGGGCAAGCCGCACGCCCGCACCATCGTGGCCTGCATCGGCCCCAAGACCGCGGAGACCGCAATCGAATTCGGCCTGCGCGTCGACGTCCAACCCGAGGTGGCCCAGGTCGGCCCCCTCGTCGAGGCGCTCGCCGAACACGCCGCCCACCTGCGCGCCGAGGGCCTGCTGCCCCCGCCCCGCAAGAAGAGCCGCCGCAGCCGCTGAGGCTCCGGCCCGACCGGCCCGCACATCGGCCCCGCATCGACAGCGATGCGGGGCCGATGTCTTTCCACTGCCTTACGTGCCTGTGCGTACCGTCGGAACCGGCTGCCGCCGTGGCTCGGTCGGCCCCCGCTCGCCGATTCGATCCGATTCCGGTGTGTCACAACGATTGCGAATCGCCGGATGACCGGGCAGTGGCGGCAAGGCCGCTATGCCCGATGGCGGCGGACCGACGGGTGGCCGGTGCCGACTGGTCGGCGGACGGCCAATGATGGTTGGGCCGTGGCCTTTTCGCATTCGCTGGGTGGATGCCCATGGTGTGAGTGCCCATGGAAATGCTGGCGTTTCACCCTTGATGGCGGCCGATACAGTTCGGTCGTAATCGATCTTCGAAAGGTGAATTCATGAAGCGCACGGCTATTGGGCTGCTGGCCATGACGACGATCGCGCTGGGCGCGGGCCTGTCTCCGGCGGCGGCGTCCGCGCCGGAGCAGGACTCGGTTGCCGCGGCGGTCGCCGATAACCCGGGTGTCGGGTCCTCGGGTTCCTCCGGCTCCGATGCCGTGCGGTTCGTGCCGATCCTGATCAATACGATCGTGAAGTGCCTGACCGCCGGTTCGGGCGGCATCGTGTCGCCGGGCTCGACCCAGACCGGCTGCCTCAACTAGGCCGACTGCCCGTGGTGGAGGCTCCCCGACGCGCTTGCGCGGCCGTCGGAGTGCCTCCATCGCGATCAGCGAGCGGTCAGCGCTGGGCCGCCATCAGGCGGCGGACCATGCGGCAGGTGGCATCGGAGGGCCAGTGCACGCCGATGACTTCGGCTGTCTCGCGGATGGTTTCGTTCGTCGCCTGATCCGGGCTGAAGGCGCCGGAATCCAGCAGCGCGATGGCCAGGCGCATGGCCTTCAGGCGGCGATTGTGCGAGATGTACCACGTGCGCGGCCTTCCGGCCGGCAGCGGCTGTTTGGCCAGTGGCATCCAGGCGTGATCGATCACGTCCCCCTTCTTCGGCACCCCGGCGGGCTTGTTCCTCTTGTCGGACATGCTGGTTACGGCTGCGAGCACGGCCATTCCTTCCGTTGCGATCCGGACCCGCACCCCTGTCCCGAGCATCGAGCAGGTGGTGCGACCCCATCGAACACATCTTCGATTCTACTCGGACCCACCGACAAAATTCGCTGCTCACAATGACTTTCACGGCCGCGCCGGGCCGGGGCGAAGAGGCGCGCGCATCCGGTTCGCGCGTCGGGCATATCATGCGTGCATGACCGGAATGGACCGCCCTCGGCGGTTGCGCCGCACTCCCGCCATGCGTCGGCTCGTCGCCGAGACCAGCCTGGAGCCGCGGCAGCTGATTCTGCCCATGTTCGTCGCCGACGGACTCGACGAACCGCGCGAAATCTCCTCCATGCCAGGCGTTTTCCAGCACACCATGGATTCGCTGCGCAAGGCCGCGGTGGAAGCGGTGGCCGCGGGCGTCGGCGGGCTCATGCTCTTCGGCGTGCCGAAGGCGGAGGACAAGGACGCGCAGGGGAGCGGGGCCAGCGATCCGGACGGCATCCTGAATCGCGGCCTGCGCGCGCTGGTGCACGAGGTCGGCGGGTCGACGGTGGTCATGGCCGACACCTGCCTCGACGAGTTCACCGACCACGGCCACTGCGGCGTGCTGGACGACGACGGCGCGGTCGACAATGACGCCACCCTCACCCGCTACGTCGAAATGGCGCTGGCGCAGGCGGAAACCGGCGCGGATCTGCTGGGCACCAGCGGCATGATGGACGGCCAGGTGGGCGCGATCCGCGAGGGGCTCGACGCCGCCGGATACGCCGACACCGGCATCCTCGCCTACGCCGCGAAGTACGCATCCGCCTTCTACGGCCCCTTCCGCGAGGCCGTCGGCTCCTCGTTGCAGGGCGATCGCCGAACCTATCAGCAGGATCCGGCCAACCGCCGCGAGGCGATTCGCGAGCTGGAACTGGATCTGCTGGAGGGCGCGGACATCGTCATGGTGAAGCCGGCGATGTCGTATCTGGACATCCTGCGCGAGGTCGCGGACCGCTCCACGGTGCCGGTGGCGGCGTATCAGATCTCCGGCGAGTACGCCATGATCACCGCCGCCGCGCAGCGCGGCTGGATCGATCGCAAGGGCGCGGTGCTGGAATCGCTGCTCGGTATCCGGCGGGCGGGCGCGGACATGGTGCTCACCTACTGGGCCACCGAGGCCGCGCACTGGTTGCGGTGAGCGGAACCGAGTAGCTCCTGTCGTGAATCCGATGGTCCCACCGGGTGTTTCGCGCCCGTCGCCGGAAGACGTCCGCACCGCCTGCCAGCTCTGGTACGCCGCGCTGGGTGTCGGGGTGGTGCAGTTGGTCGCCACGCTCGTCGCGCAGTACGGGCAGCGGCACGAGTTGGCGCAGCAGATGTTCGATCAGGTCAAGGCGCAGCAGCCGGCGGTGACGCTGGCGCAGGTGCAGACCTGGACGGTCATCGTCTTCTTCCTGGTCGCCGTGTTCTGGCTGGTCCTCACCGGGGCGGCGGTGGGGGTGGTGTATCAGCTCGGCCGTGGAAAGGCCTGGGCGCGAGCGCTGCTCACCGGATTCGGGGTTTTCCTGGTGCTCGGCGCGGCCGGCACGCTGTTCGGGATCGGGGTCAAGCACAGCGCCGCCGCGCTGGTGGCGGGCGGCGCCAATATCGTCGAGGCGGTGCTGGCAGGTGGGGCCGTATTCCTTTGCTACCGAAGTGAATCGGAGGCGTACTTCCGCCCCGGGGCGCAGTAGGTACTCCTGAGTTTGTTACGGGCGTACTAACGGGTATGGTGAGGGCAGTCACAGGGATTTCGGGAACCGGAAGCCGGTCGTCATGCGTTGAGCGATGGCGCGTATCGGCTCCGGGTAAGGCGGAGGCAACGATGCGAGTGGTGATCCAGCAGCCGCACAGCCTACGGCGGGATGTATTGGTGCTGAGTCTGCTGTTCCTCTTCGGACTGCTCACCCTCGCCGTGCTGTTGATTCCGGGCCTGGCCCGCTGAACGATTCCACGATCTTTACGCTCGACCTATGAGTGAGGCCATCAACGCCCCCGGGTCCGTGCTGTTCTCCGAGCCCGGCGCGCGCTGGCGCGCCATCGCGTACGGGCCCGCGCTGTGCACGATCATCCTGGTGATCGAGGTGATTCGCGGGGGCGCCATCCACTGGTTCGGGCTGGCGTTCTGCGCGCTGCTGCTGGCCGGGTTCGTGTGGTTGCAGGTGGTGGCGGGCCGGCGGCACATCAGTGTCGAGCTGACGCCGGAGAGTCTGCGCGAGGGCACCGAGGTGACCTCCTTGCGCGACATCGCCGAGGTGCTGCCGGAGGAGGACGAGGAATCCTGGGATTATGAGGATTGGCAGTCGGCGCGGGCGCTGGGTGAGCTGAGCGGAGTGCCGCGGCGGCGCAGGGGGTTCGGGCTGAAGTTGAAGGACGGGCGGCTCGTGCAGGCGTGGGCGCGTGACCATCTCACGCTGCGGGCCGAACTCACGGCCGCGCTGGAGCGGTTGAACGGTGGAACGGTCGAGGAGAAGGAGGCGCGGTGATGCGGTGGCCGACCGTGTTCGCCGAATTCGTGCTCGTGCCGGTGCTGGTGGTGGCGGCGGTGTGGTGCTGGCGCAACGGTATTCAGACCACCGTGTTCAAGCCGCAGGGTGAGGCGCCGACGTTCGGCGCCACCCGATATGTCGGGCCCTGGCTGGCGGGATCGGCGGTTTTCACCATCGGGGCCGGACTGCTGTTCATCGATGTTGTGGCGCGGGCATTTTCACCGTCTCGGGGGCAACGGGGCCGCGAGCGCTGACCTTTTCGCCGGTTTTCAGAGGAGTGGGCCCCGCATGTCGGGCCGACACTCCGGAGGTGGGGGTGCGAAGTCGAGTTTTGTCTTGGGCGGCTTCGTGCGCGGGCGGAAGATAGTGTTCATGAAGCGAATTGATCTCGTGAAACGCATCGCCGCAACGGTGCTGGCCACGGGTGTCGTCGGCGCGGTGGCGGTGGCTCCGGCCGCCGCAGCATCGGTCGATGCCGTCCCGGATCTCCGGGCGCAGCCCGTGGCCTCCTGGGAAGACCTACTACCGCCTCAATTGAATTGCCTGATATCCACCGGATGGGCAGTCTTCTGCCTGGGGATTCCGCTCTCGTAGCGGGGCCGTGTCACCGAGCCGGTGGCGGCGGCGCGACCGCAGACCGCGCCGCCGCCCGGCTCGCGAAAGCCGTCAGACCGGTTGACGCGAAGTACTCGGTCCCGGTTCGCGAAGCGCTCATCCCCAGTTCTGGTAAATATCCAGCACCCGGCCGCCGCGGGTACCCGGAGCATTGAAGAAGACCACCACGCTGCCGTCCGGGTGATCGCCGGCCTCCATGATCACCTGCCGCAGTGAGGCATGCACGCCGCCCTTGTCGTCCTTATATATCGAGGTGTCCGGCTGCAACCCGGCCCCCATCCGGCTCAAGGGCACGAACATGCTGATCACCGCGGGGATCGGACCATCGGCGATAGCGACGGTTTCATCATGCGACAAGGCCACCCCCACCCGCCCCTGATCGATCTGGGCAAACGGCACCCCCGCGGACGCCGCGCCACCCGCGGCCACGGCCCCGGCGGTGATCGCTGCGATTCCAACCCCGAACAGAACGACCCGCATTCGTCTCGCCCTCTCTCCGAAGCAGTCTCCTGCGCCGAGACATTACGCATCAGCAATCGACTAGCGAATAACGTTGTACGAAACTCATTTCGGCGTGTTGCGTGCGGCGTGTCCATGCTGGCCGCGCCGCGGTACGCCGACCCGGTGCCGTGCGATGTCGGCCTACATCCGGGGGGCGTGCGCGGGCTCGGGACGGAGTGATCCGAGGTCGGGGAGTGTAAGCGCGGCTGCCGAGTGCGGGTTTGCATCCGGGATGCGAAGTTCACCCCCGGGGTGCGAGGATGGCCGGTTCGGCTGTGGGACCCACCACTCGACTACACCCTGTCGTCGACGGGGGTTGGGGCGGCTGAGAGACTGGGTGCCGTGAGTTCTTCTCCGCGTGTGAGCCAGGTGTCGGTCCCGGTCTCAGCCCAACTTTTCGAACGCGCCGCGGCGGTCATTCCGGGTGGCGTGAATTCGCCCGTGCGCGCGTTCAAATCCGTGGGCGGGACGCCGCGATTCATCGCGTCCGCGCGGGGTTGCACGCTGACCGACGCCGACGGCAACGAGTACGTCGATCTGGTGTGCTCGTGGGGTCCGATGATTCTCGGGCACGCGCACCCGGCAGTGGTCGAGGCGGTGCAGCGGGCGGCCACGGGCGGGCTGTCCTTCGGCGCACCGACCGAGGCCGAAATCGAACTCGCCGAGACCATCGCGGGCCGGGTCGCACCGGTCGAGCGGGTGCGGCTGGTGAACTCCGGTACCGAGGCCACCATGAGCGCGGTCCGGCTGGCGCGCGGCTTCACCGGGCGCGGCAAGATCGTCAAGTTCAGCGGCTGCTACCACGGACACGTGGACGCGCTGCTGGCCGACGCCGGTTCGGGCGTCGCCACCCTGGGCCTGCCGACCTCGCCGGGCGTCACCGGTGCGCAGGCGGCCGACACCATCGTGCTGCCCTACAACGACCTCGAGGCCGTGGCCGCCGCCTTCGCGGCGAACCCGGGCCGGATCGCGTGCGTGATCACCGAGGCCGCGGCGGGCAATATGGGCGCCGTCGCGCCGCGGCCCGGATTCAACGAGGGGCTGCGCAAGCTCACCGCCGAGAATGGCGCACTGCTGATCATGGACGAGGTCATGACCGGTTTCCGGGTGAGTCACTCGGGCTGGTTCGGCCTCGACGGTGTGGCCGGTGACCTCTACACCTTCGGCAAGGTGATGAGCGGTGGCCTGCCGGCCGCCGCCTTCGGCGGGCGCGCCGACATCATGAACCACCTGGCTCCGATGGGTCCGGTCTATCAGGCGGGCACCCTGTCCGGGAATCCGGTCGCGGTGGCCGCGGGCCTGGCCACGCTGCGCGCCGCCGACGAGCAGGTCTACGCGACGCTGAACAAGAACGCCGAGCGCCTAGGCGCGCTCATGACCGAGGCGCTCACCGCCGAGGGCGTCGGGCATCACGTGCAATTCGCGGGCAATATGGTCAGCGTGTTCTTCGCCGAGAACCCGGTCACCGACTACGCCGCCGCCAAGGCGAGCGAAACCTGGCGTTTCCCAGCCTTCTTCCACGCGCTGCTGGACGCCGGCGTCTACGCGCCCCCGAGCGCCTTCGAAGCCTGGTTCGTCTCGGCCGCCCTCGACGAGAACGCGTTCGACCGCATCGCCGCCGCCCTCCCCGCCGCCGCGCGCGCCGCGGCGGCCGCCACCCCCGAAGGATCCGCCGCGTGAGCTCCGCCCACCCCGACTCCGGCCTACCCGCCCCGGCCCCCCACGAGGCCCCGCTCTCCGCCGCCGAGGCCACCCGCCTGCTGGACTCCATCCGCCAGGCCGAACACGACCTGGCCGTAACCGGCGAACACATCGCCGTCTCCCCGGCCACCGAATCCGCCGCCACCACACCGGAATCCGACAATTCCGACGCGGCCACCGAGGCCGAACCCGCCGCCCAGCCCGCCGCGGCACCGGCAGTCAACAAGGCCGCCACCGCCGCACCCGAATCCGCGGCGACGACCGCCGCCGAATCCGCCCCGCAGACCCAGGTACCCGGCGAATCGGGCGTGGCCGCCTCGGCGCCGAGCGAGATCGCCACCGGCACGGCCGATTCTCTCGGCGGCGAGTCGGCCACCGGGGTTGAGTCGGCCACCGAGGGCGAATCAGCCACCGAGGGCGAATCCGCCGATTCTGTTGTCGCGGGCGCAGCTGCTGTCGCCGCCGAGTTCGTCGCAGATGAATCCGCTTCCGACGTGCCGATCGCCGCTGAGAATGCCAGTGGCGCCGCGGAATCGGATGAATCGGGCGTGAGCGGATCGGCGGCGGGCGATTTCACCGCTCAGGCGGCCGAGCACGGTGCCGAGGGTGTGCCCGTCTCGTCTGCCGCCGAGGTGTTCGCGGCCGTTGCCGGTGCCGCCGATGAGTTCGCGGCGGGTGGGAACGGTTCCCTCGCGGGTGTTTCGGAGTTCGTCGAATCCGCCGGGTTCACGGCCGAAGTGGTGGTCGAGGTTGATCCCGCCGCGGACGAGGCGGGCGAATCCGGTGCGGCGCAGCTCATTGCCGACAATGCCGCGGACGCCGACGGTGCCGCGGACGCCGACGGTGCCGCGGACGCCGATGCCGATGCCGATGCCGATGCCGAGGACGCTGCCGATGCCGGGGACGAAGTTGTCGAATCCAACATCGCGGCGAGCGGGTTGATCCTGCCGGGGGATGTGGCCTCCGATGTCGAGACGATCGTGCACGTGCTGCGGCACGGTGAAGTCCACAATCCGAAGGGGATTCTGTACGGGCGGCTGTCCGGGTTCCAGCTCTCGGTGACCGGGCGGGCGCAGGCGCAGGCCGTGGCGCGGTCGCTGGTCGACCATGACATCGCGCTGGTGGTGGCCTCGCCGTTGCAGCGGGCGCAGGAGACCGCGGATCCGATCGCGATCGGGCACGGGCTCACCATCCGGACCGATGAGAATCTGATCGAGGCGGGCAATACCTTCGAGGGCCTGACGGTTTCGCCCAAGGCGCTGCGCAAGCCCCGGCACTGGTGGAAGCTGCGGGATCCGTTCACGCCGTCCTGGGGTGAGCCGTATCTGCAGATCGCGCACCGGATGCTGGCCGCGGTGAACAAGGCGCGGGTGGAGGCCGCCGGTCGCGAGGCCGTGCTGGTGTCGCATCAGCTGCCGGTGTGGACGCTGCGGCGGTTCCTGCAGGGGCAACGGCTGTGGCACGACCCGCGCAACCGGCAGTGCTCGCTGGCGTCGCTGACTTCGCTTGTCTACCAGGGCGATACGTTGATCGACATCGTGTATTCGGAGCCGGCCGGTGCGTCCGATCCGTCGGTGACCGGAGCATGAGACCCGCCATCGTGTCCGAGTCCCGCCCCGCGTCCCCGTCCCGTCCCGCGCGCCCCTTCCGGCGCGCGGTGGCGCTGCTGGCCGGACTGTGTGCGGCAGCAGTGCTGGCCGGTTGTTCGACGGCGGGCAAGGACGCGGTGGCCCAGGGCGGCACCTTCGACTTCGTCTCCCCGGGCGGCAAGACCGAGATCTTCTACGATCCGCCGTCATCGCGCGGCACCATCGGCAAGCTGTCCGGCCCGGATCTGATGCACGACGGCAAGACCACCTCGGTGGACGACTTCCCCGGCAAGGTCGTGGTCATCAATATCTGGGGTCAGTGGTGCGGCCCGTGCCGCGCGGAAGCCCCGGCGCTGGAACAGGTCTACCAGGCGAGCAAGGACAAGGGCGTCGCCTTCCTGGGCATCAATGTCCGCGACAACCAGAAGGACAAGGCCCAGGATTTCGTGACCGACAACAAGGTCGGGTACCCCTCCATCTACGACCCGTCCATGCGCAGCCTGCTCGCGCTCGGCGGCAAGTTCCCGACCAGCGTCATCCCCACCACCATCGTGCTGGACAAGCAGCACCGGGTTGCGGCGGTGTTCCTGCGCGCCCTGCTGGCCGAGGACCTGCAGCCGGTGGTGGACAAGCTCGCGCAGGAGCAGTCGTGAACCACGTGACCGTGCTTGCCAGCGTGGGGGATTCGTTCCAGCAGACCGCCGCCACCGGGCCGCTGCTGCTGGCGCTGGGCGCGTGCCTGCTGGCGGGGCTGGTGTCGTTCGCCTCGCCGTGCGTGGTGCCGCTGGTGCCGGGCTACCTGTCCTACCTGGCGGGTGTGGTCGGTGCCGAGGCCCCGCCGGTGACGGTCGAATCGGCCAAGAGCGCCAAAACAGCCGTGGCCAACCGCAATTCCGCGCGCCTGCGGGTGGCGGGTGCGGCGGGCCTGTTCGTGGCGGGCTTCACCGTGGTGTTCGTGCTCGCCTCGGCGACGGTGTTCGGCGCGATCCAGGCGTTGAACGTGAATCGCGATCTGCTGCAACGCATCGGCGGCGTGGTCACCATCGTGATGGGTCTGGCCTTCATCGGCCTCATCCCGGCCTTGCAGCGGGACACCCGCATGGAGCCGCGCCGTCTGAGCGGTCTGATCGGAGCTCCGCTGCTGGGCGCGGTTTTCGCGCTCGGCTGGACACCGTGCCTGGGCCCGACGCTGTCGGGTGTGATGGCGGTGTCGGCCGGTACCGAGGGCACCACCGCGGTCCGCGGCGTCGCCCTGATCGTGGCCTACTGCCTGGGTCTGGGCCTGCCCTTCGTGATCCTGGCCTTCGGTTCGGCGACCGCGCTGCGCGGCGTCGGCTGGCTGCGCCGTAATTCCCGCACCATTCAGGTGATCGGCGGGCTGCTCTTGGTGGCCGTCGGCATCGCCCTGGTGACCGGGGCGTGGGACCAGTTCGTTTCCTGGGTCCGCGACGCCTTCGTCTCGGATGTGACCCTCCCGATCTGACATGACTGCCACCATCGAAACCCCCAGCGCCCCCGCCCTTCCGCCGCGCCAGTCGCCGGTGCGCCGCCTGCTCGCCCTGCTGCGCAACGCGTGGCGCGGGCTGACCAGTATGCGCACCGCGCTGATGCTGCTGTTCCTGCTGGCCCTGGCCGCCATCCCCGGCGCGCTGCTGCCGCAGCGCAGTTTGAACGCGGGCAAGGTCGACGACTACATCCGCAACCGGCCGACGCTGGGTCCGTGGATGGACCGGCTGCAGCTGTTCGACGTGTTCTCCAGTGCCTGGTTCACGGCCGTCTATGTGCTGCTGTTCGTTTCGCTGGTGGGCTGCATCCTGCCGCGCTGCCTGGATCATTACCGGGCGTTGCGCACGCCGCCGGTGAAGGCTCCGCGCAATCTGTCCCGTCTGCCGCATCACTACTCGGGCAGCGATGCTGCGACTCCGGAACAGGCGATCGAGCGGGCCCGCGCGCAGATGCGCGGCTGGCGCACGGTCGTGCAACCGGGCAATCGCGAAGGGGAGCTGACCCTTTCGGCGGAGAAGGGCTACACCCGCGAGCTCGGCAACCTGGTCTTCCACCTGGCGCTGGTGGGTCTGCTGGCGGCGGTGGCCATCGGCAAACTGTTCGGCTACGAGGGCAATGTGGTCGTGCTCGCCAATGACGGGCCGGGCTTCTGCACCACCTCGCCCGCGGTGTTCGACTCCTTCCGCGCGGGCAATGTCAACGACGGCACCGGGCTGACGCCGATGTGCGTGCGGGTCAAGGACTTCAAGGCCGACTACCTGCCCAACGGGCAGGCGTCCATGTTCACCTCGAACATCCGGTACCAGACCGGCAAGGACCTGAACTCCGACCCCTGGCGCGACACCACCATCCAGGTGAACCATCCGCTGCGGGTCGCCGGTGACCGGGTTTACCTGCAGGGCCACGGTTTCGCGCCCAAGTTCACGGTGACCTTCCCGAACGGCCAGACCCGTACCGAGGCCATCCAGTGGAAGCCGGACGACGCGACCACCTTCCTGTCCTCGGGTGTGCTGCGCATCGATCCGCCCGGCGGCATGTATCCGAGCGAGGATGAGCGGCGTAAGCATCAGGTGGCGATCCAGGGCCTGTTCGCGCCGACCGCGCTCATGCACGGCCAGTTGCTCACCTCCCGGTATCCGGCCATGAAGGATCCGGCCGTGGCGATCGACATCTACCAGGGCGACACCGGCCTGGACACCGGTCGCGCGCAGTCGCTGTTCGCGCTGGATCCGGAGATGATCAAGCAGGGCCGCCTGGTCAAGCAGCAGCGCGTGAACCTGAAGCCGGGTGAGTCCGCGACCCTGGCCGACGGCACCAAGGTGACCTTCGACGGCGCGGAAGAGTTTGTGAACCTGCAGGTTTCGCACGACCCGGCCCAGCAGTGGGTGCTGGTGTCCGCGCTCACCATGATGGCGGGCCTGCTGGTGTCGCTGCTGGTGAAGCGCCGACGCATCTGGCTGCGCGTGTACCCCGGCGCCGAAACCGATGGGGTACGACGTACCGTAGTAGAAATGGGCGGATTGGCCCGCACCGACCAGGCCGGGTGGGGCGGCGAATTCGACCGCCTGCGTGAGCGGCTGCTGACGGGAGAGAAGTAATGCCGATCGACGAGACCATCGCCTCCTACAGTGATCTCGGCTTCAAGTCGGCCATCGTGATCTACGCGCTGGTCTGGATCATGCTGGTGTGGCAGTTCGCCCTCACCCGCACGGTGCCGACCACCGCGCGCCGATTGGTCACCGTCGGCGGCGGTTCCGACACCGCCGGTCCGGCTGAGCCCCGCGCCGACGTGCCCGGCAAGGTCGCCCCCCGCGGTGCCGAGCGTCCCTTCCCCGAGCGCCTGGGCAACATGGCCTTCGCGGTCCTCTACGTCGGCTTCGGCGTCCACGCGGCCTCGATCGTGCTGCGCGGCTTCGCAACCCACCGCTTCCCCCTCGGCAACATGTTCGAGTTCATCTCGATGGCCACCGCGGCCGCCGTCGGCCTCGGCCTGGTCCTCCTGCGCGACCAGCGCTACCGCGGCATGTGGTCGTTCCTACTGACCCCCGTCCTGATCCTGCTCTTCCTGGCAGGCACCAAACTCCACGTCGACGCGGCCCCCGTCGTCCCCGCCCTCAAGTCCTACTGGCTCCCGGTCCACGTCACCGTCGTCTCCATCGGCTCGGGTGTCTTCCTGGTCTCAGGCGTAGCGAGTCTCCTGTTCCTCTACCGCATCTGGCAGCCCGCAGGCGCCGAGTCCGACAACATCTTCGGCCAGCTGGCCCGCCTCCTCCCCGACGCCCAGCTCCTCGACCGCCTCGCCTACCGCACCACCATCATCGGCTTCCCCATCTTCGGCGCCGGCGTAATCCTCGGCGCCATCTGGGCCGAAGCCGCCTGGGGCCGCTTCTGGGGCTGGGACCCCAAGGAAACCTGCTCCTTCATAGCCTGGGTCCTCTACGCCGCCTACCTCCACGCCCGAGCCACCTCAGGCTGGCGAGACACCAAAGCCGCCTGGATCAACATCGCCGGCTTCGTAGCCATGCTCTTCAACCTCTTCATCATCAACATCGTGGTGAGCGGCCTGCACAGCTACGCGGGCCTCAACTAGCCCGATCTACCTGCGGGTTCTCGGAATCATCCGGTACGTCAGTGCCGGATTTTTCCGTCTCGGTACGCAGTTAGTACGCAGTCCCGCCGAAATGCTCTCGGAGGACGGTGGCCACGGCTGTCCGCGTGGTGGCGTCCGCGTCCGGCCATAGGTGGGCGTAGTAGCGCAGGGTGGTCACCGCGCTGCCATGGCGGACACGGGCCTGGACAGTCTTGATGTCCGCCCCCTGCCGGATCAGCAGGGAGGCATAGAAGTGGCGTAGGTCTTGGAAGCTGAAGCCCTTGGGAAGTCCGGGGATGTCCGCCCTCACTGACCGGACATGCCACCCGATGACCCAGGGGGACACGGGCTTGGCCAACTCGTCGCTGACCACGTGTCCGCCTGTCCGCCCCCTGATGGCCACCTTCAACAGGCTCGTAAGTTCCTGCGGAATCGGCACCGGCGTATCGCTGGCCTTGGTCTTGAGTGGACGATCTGGCCATTGCCGCTGTGGATAGACCATGCCGTCTTCGAGATCGACTTCATCGATCCGCAACGCTGCGGCCTCCGAAATACGGAGCCCGACGAAAGCACCGAGAAGGATCGCCACCCGCAGGTGTTCGGGCATCGCCTCGTACAACGCCCAGATCTGTTCGGTAGTTGCTACGTAAATCTTCTGATGGCCTGCGTTCGGCGATGTCCGACGCGAGCACGGATTACGTGACAACAAATTGTCATGCACTGCATCGCTGAAGATTTGGGACAGGCGAGAGTGCAGCGAGTAGACGTAGCTGTCCGCAAGCCCTTCGGCCTTCAGCTTGGCTGTCCACGCCTTCACCGCGGACGGTCGGACGGCTGACAGCTTCAAATCGCCGAACTCCGCCTTGATCTTCTTCACGTGCCACTTCGCTAGTATCCCGGTGCTGGGCATAGCCTTTCAGCCACTCGTCGCACCACTGTCGAACGGTCTTCTGGGCATCGCGCGGCCGGATATGTGTCCCGGCGACCAGGGCGGCGGTCTGAATATCGAGCCATGATTGCGCATCAGTCTTCCGGGTGAACCGCTGCGTGTGCTCGTGGCCGCCGTCATCGACATACCTTGCACGCCAGCGCTTTCCGGTCTCAAACAGGTTCGACGGAACGCGCCGCGTGGTGCCGTCCTCCTCGCGGATGGTCTTGTACCAGAGGTCTTCGACCCCGGCGCGGCGGTTCCGTCGGGCTGTCATGGTCAGGCCGCCCCGTCGCTGCTGGTCGCGGCTTCCTGTTCGGCGATCCAGGCCAGGATCACGCTCTCCCGCCATACGCGGCGGCGGCCGAGCTTGAAACTGGTTGGCCCCGAACCAATATGCGCCCAATAACGCCATGTGGACTCCGGGATGCCGGTCAACTCTTCGCAGTCCTTGGCCGTGAGGTAACGGTCATGATCCATCAGGCCACCGCCTTGGGAAGCGCGAACTTGGTCATGACTGCTTGGACGAGGCCGTTGAGGCACCCGCAGGTGCTGCCCGGCCGGGTCCAAGGTGCGCCGCCGCACAGTGGGCAGATTTCCCAGCGTGCGGCCTCGTGCCGGAGGATGCATTCGGTGTCGGTGCAGCCGCGCTGGTCGCACCAGATGCATATTCCGGCGAAGCTGAACCGCAAGGGCTTCAGCGTCCCGGCCTCGGGCCACAGGTCCGATTCCGATACGCCGACCAGCGCGGCCATGGCGTAGCGGTGCCGGGGGAAGGGAGTGCGGCCCGAACTGATCCACCGCTCAATGGTTTTCGGATCGACCTGAAGCAGGGTGGCGGCGGTCTCCGGGGTGAGATGGGCTGCCATGAGGGCTTCCCGGAGTCGGAGGTTCATGGTCATCACGGCACCTCGTGTCCGGCCAGGATCACGTCCAGGTCGTGAACGTGAAGGTTGGACAGCTGGATCTGGCCCCGTTCCCGCGCGAGGGTCTGTGCGGCCCTCTGCACGGCGCGCCGCAGATCCGCGCCGCGGACGTAGTAGAGGACGCCTGCGAGGTCGTGCTGGTCGGCGGAGTCCAGCGCCGCCGCCATGGTGGCAACCAGTCGCCCCTTCTCCCGTTTGCGCGAGAGTTCGACCTCGATGCCCCAGATCTGGTCGCGGTCGTGTTCATCGAGCAGCCAGCCGTCGTGGATGTGGGAACCGGGTTCCATCCGCCGCCGCAAGATCCGCTCACTGGTCCAGATATCCGGATCGGTGTTCAGGCCGTTGATCGCGTAGCGCAGGTGCGCGACCGCCGTCAGGTGCGCGGCGGTGCTGGCCTTGGGCTCCCAATCGCCGGGATCGAAATCCAGCATGCCCCAGGCTGATTCGCGGTCCGGCCACACCCACAACGGCCCGGAGTTTTCCGCGTCGGGCGCGTCGTAGGACGAGCGCCGCCACGGTCCGGGCATGTTGTAGTCGACGCGGGCGACTCGGCACATTTCCGTGAGGTGCCAGCGCTTGATCATGCGGTAGACCCGATCGGTACGCATGCCGGTCATGCGGCTGATCAAGGCCACCGGCACCCCGTACATCTGCGAGAGCCACTCGTGCCACAGGCTGTCGTAGCCCTGCAAACGGATTCCCTTGACCTCCTTCATCAGCGCACCACCTTCAGGTCGGGCTTGGTGCTCGCCGCGGGCTCGGTCAGGATCATGCCGAAGGTGCATTCGCACCCGATCGCGGTGCCGTCGCAGATCGGGCACACCAGCCAGCGCGAGGCACGGTGTTCTTCGATGCATTCGACGGCGGTGCAGCCGCGCCGCTGGCACCAGATGCACACCCCGGCGAAGGTCAGCCGGGACGGGAAGAACATGCTGGACAAGGTGTGTGGGCGGTGCACGATCGCGGGCAACGTCAGGTCCCGATCCGGGTACCCGAGTTCATCGGTGCTGAACTGGTGGCCGGTGATCTGTTCGAGCACCTTGACCATGACTTGCAACGTCCGTGTTGAGGGCTGGTGCTCTCCGGACTTGTAGCGGGCCAGCGAACTCCCGTCGGGCGAGACCGCAGCCCCGCCGTCCTGACGGGAGACCTCACGCATCAGCCGGGCGAAGCCCTTGTTCGACAACCCCAACTCACTCGTGACCGACGCGAGTGTCGTGTTCGGGGTCCAAGTGCCGGCGGTGGTTTCGACCGTGGTCATCGGGTCACCTCCCCGATCGTGGCCGTCAAGGACGTAGTGATGGCGATCATGCCGAAGGTGCAGGTGCATTCGATCGCCGCGCCGTCGCACAGCGAGCAGATCGCCCACTGCGCGCCCCGGTGCCGGTCGCGGCACCGCTGGTCATTGCAGCCGCGCCGATGACACCAGATGCACACCCCGGCGAAGGTGAACCGGGGCGGGAAGCTGATCCCGGACAGATCCGAGACACGGGGATCGAGTTCCAGACGCACATTCGGAAAGCCGATATCCGCCGGGGTGAGATGGTGATTCGCGAGCTGGCCCAGCACGTTCAGCATCACCTGACACACGCGCGGTGTCGGGGTGTGCTGGCCCGCAAGGTATTTCGCGATGTTCGTGTTCGAGGTAGCCAACGGCTTGCCGCCGTCGAGCTGACTGGCATCACGCATACGCCGGGCCAAGCCATGATTGGTGAGCCGCAGCCCGCCCATGACAACCGCGAGCCGGACGTTCGGGGTGACAGTTCCGGTCTCGGAACTGCGAGGTTGGTCTACTACGATAGACATTGCTTCAGGTCTTCCTAACGTCTCTGAAGTGGATAAATGATCGAGGCGGTGGCAACCGCTCCGGTGCTGGGCTCCCCGACGACTACCGATCGGCGGGGAGCCTCTTTGTTCCGGCGCACGCTCTTCGAACGAGCGTCGATTTATACCCCTAAACCAACGCTGCCATGTTGGTCGCGGGCGATTGAGTGGTATAAACCAAAGGGTAGGCGCGTCCGCTGCCGAGAGTCAATACCCCCTAAACTGAGCCCCGTGAACCTGACTGATGATGAGTTTGAGGCGGTCCGCCGCGATCCTGACCCGCTGCGGCGTGGTCGGCGTGCGACCGAACTCATTACCTTCTATCAGCAGCGGGCCACGGAGCTTGCACGTCTTCGCAGAGCGTCGATCTCCGAGGCGTATCACAACCTCGGCATGAACTACACGGAGATCGCGGCCGAACTGGGGATCACGAAGGGCCGCATCACTCAGATCAGAACCTCGGCACCGCCACCGGAGCGGGCGTTCTTCGGCGTTGGTCCGGTGGCGGTAGGCATCCCGCGTCGCTATGGCTTCGAGGAAGGTCGCGAACGATCATTCTTCGACGCCGCGGACACCGCCGCTCAGGCGGCCATGGAAGCGACATTGGGCCGATTGTCTCTGGTATCAACAAAGTTCGCGATCGAGCCGGACTGTGAGGTTGTGCCCGAGGGTGATGCTGTCGTCATCTGCGGGCCAAAGTCCGCGCCTGTGGCCCGCACTCTTCTTGCTGGTGATCCGTATCTGGATTTCCTTCAGGCAGAGGATCGATGGTGGATCACGGACAGTCGGGATGGCCGCCGGTTCGACTCGCCATACCGGCGGCCGGACTCAACGATCCAATCGGATGTCGGATACTTCGGCCGCCACGTGATCGGCAACCGCATCGTCCTGCACGTCGCCGGGATCATGAGTGTCGGCTCCCTTGGCGTCTGTCAGTGGATCGAATCGAACATCGCAAAGTTGTACGACGGCAACGAGACTCACTCGATCAGCGGTGTCGTCCACTGTGACTTTGACGATAACTTCGCAATCGTTGACACCCGCCTGATCGCAGGACCGTACCTCTGGTGAGCTTTGCGAGGGTCGCCACGGCGCAGCTCCCGGCCAAGTCGAATGAGGACCGGCTGGTGATCACTGCGGAGATGGTGATCATTCTGGATGGGGCGACGACGTACGGCATCCAGAACAAGATTTCCGGCGGTACATTCGCCGAGCGGCTAGGGGCAGTTCTCGTGAGGATTGCCGACGAGTCCGCGTCTCTGTCAGCACTTCTCGAGGTTGCCCTGCAGTACGTGATCAGCGATCTTGAGCTTCCTATCGAGTCGCCCAATGCGCCCTCATCCACGATCGCGATCGTTCGGAAGCGCCGTGGAACACTCGATTTCCTTGTCCTTGGCGACAGCACGATTGTTCTCGGATATCGCGATGGAGCCGTGGAGACCATCTGCGATGAACGGCTCGAACAGCTTGGTCTCGTGCAGTCTCGCAAGTATCGGTCGAGGCTCCAGCAAGGTGGGGGATACGACGACAGGCACCGTGAAATTCTCGCCGAGCTTCAGCAGGAACAGCGGCGTCGCCGAAATCGGCCCGGCGGCTACTGGATTGCGTCAACTGCCCCGGAGGCCGCTCAGCACGCGATCATTGCGGCTCGCCCAGTGGCCGACATTGCCTGGGTTGCTCTGGCGACCGACGGAGTGACCGACCTGATCGACGCCCTCAAGGTCGACTGGCAGGAAATCGGCAGCATGGACAGCGCGAAGCTTTCGGCTCTCCTCGCTCGTATCCACCGATGGGAATATGAAGTCGATCCGGACGGCATTCTGGTTCCCCGCTCGAAACGGCACGACGACAAGGCAATTGCGGTAGTCCGTCTGTGAACTGGCGGGGTGGGGGCGCGTAGGAGGCGGGCAGGCTCGTCCTGCCCGCTTATGGCCCGCCGTGGGTGCCGCGGTTCCGCCGTGTCAAGTCTGGATTCCCGGTCGCCGAACCGTCACCGTGGACACCGGGCCGCCGCCCGGGGAGCCAGACTTGACAGGGCGGCGGCACCCGTAAAATCAAGCGCCCCCACCCCGCTCGCCGGGCGCGGCAGGCCCCGGTAAGGCGACCCTGCAACCATCCGGCCACGTCGCCGGAATCGCCTATCAAGATCAGTGGCGATGACAGCCGCTAAACGGACCGATTAGAGCGCTCCAAAAGCCCAGGACAGCCGGACCGAAATAGGGTCGAACCTCTGTGTACCTCCTGGCGAAACTGGTGTGTACCTGACGTCCAAAGGATGGAAAAACCGTTGTGTACCTTCGATAAAACCGGTGTCTACCTCTGC